>NZ_JBMCZA010000217.1:58342-61721 GCF_048654705.1 Nocardioides sp. CPCC 206348 | reverse complement strand
TTGTCCGTCGCGAAGGCGGGGGAGACCGCAACGCCGAGCAGTCCGGCTTCGCCGCGCGGGTCGACCTCGGGGATCCGGCCGACCTCGACCACCTTGCCCTGCTCCTTCGTCGGCTCCTTGCCGATCTTCGGCGACGTGACGACCAGGACCCGGGCGCTGTCGCGCTCGGTGACCACGGCCCGACCGTCGGGCAGGAAGTCGACGCCCCACGGCGTCGCCAGTCCGGTCGCGATCGTCGCCACCACGTCGGGGATGCCGTCGACGGCGAAGGTGATCTCGCCACCACGAACGGTTCCCGTGGGTGCCGCCGTCGCCGTGCCGGACACGTCGATGTCCGTCGTGTTGCCGCCCTGCCCGCAGCCGGTGACGAGCAGGCCGATCACGAGGAGGGACGCTGCCGCGCGACGGCTCACCAGGTGTGTCACGCGGCGCGCGCCAGGAAGTCGAGCAGCAGCTGGTGCACGCGGTCGGGCTGTTCGAGCTGCACGAAGTGCGAGCCACGCAGCTCGACGTACTGGCTGTCCTCGCCGCGGTCGGTGAGCCGGCGCGAGGCCGACGCCATGTCCCGGGCGCCAGCCAGGAGGTCGTACGTCGCCGAGACGAACATCGTCGGGACATGGATCTGGCTCAGCCGCACCCGCGGGTGGCGCGAGGTGCCGATGGCCAGCCGTGCGTACCAGTCGGTCGGCGTCGTCATGAACTCCTCGAGGCCGATCGCGGTCGTCGCGGGGTCCGGCACGGGGAAGATGAAACGGGTGCTGGTGATCAGCTTGACGGTGCGCGGACCCATGGGGATGCGGCGCACGATCGGGTTCGCGATGAAGCCGGTGTGCTGGGCGACCCGGCAGGCGTTGATGGTGATCGCGCGGGCCACGACGCGCGGCAGGTGGAAGGGCGCGAGCATCGTGGAGAACGTGTCTCCCGGGACCCCGCACATCGCGAAGATGCCGCGCACCCGCTCGGGGTGGCGGTAGGCGAGCTCGAAGGCGGTGTTGACGCCCATCGACCAGCCCATGAGGACCGCGTTGTCGATGCCGAAGTGGTCCATGACGGACAAGCCGTCCTGCACGAAGTGCTCGATCTCGACGTGCTTGCGGTTCCGCGGGCGCTCCGAGCCACCCACGCCGCGGTGGTTCCACGACACGATCCGGACGCCGCACTCCGGGTCCAGCAGCCACGGCCACAGGTAGGGGTTGGTGCCCAGCCCGTTGCACAGCACCACGGTGGGCCCGTCGATCACGCCGTCGGGGTCGTTCGTCCACGCCCGGACGGTCGTGCCGTCGTCGGACAGGATGTCGCGGAAGGCGATGGACGACGGCCGGACGCGCTGCTCAGGCCGGGGTGCGGGGGTCGACATGCGGTCGATTCTGCCTGAACCGACGCGGCGCGGGGCTCGTCTCAGCCGTGGCGCGAGTCAAGGATCCCGGCGGACGCGACCTCGGGCTCGGGGTAGCGGGCCGCGAAGAACCGGTCGACGTCCTCGCGTTCCGCCCGGCGCCGGGTGCACTCGGTGAGCGCGATCATCGCGTTGCGGCGCGCGTGCTGCTGGGCAGTCACGGGCCAGGTGCGGACGGCATCGAGGGTGCGAAGCAAGGGGAAGAGGGGAGACACGGTGTTGCCTTCGAGAGGTGGGGAGATGTCCCGACACTATCGAGGCCAAGGTGTTCGCCGGGTCACCCTGAGGTGACATCTGGGTGAATCGGGTGGCGCGTCGCGCGGGTCGCGCCGACGCTCGCCACGACGACGCAACCGATCGCTGCCCACTGCACCGGTGCGAGCTCCTCGCCCACCACGAGCAGGCCGGCCAGCGCAGCGGCTGCGGGCTCCAGGCTCATCAGGACACCGAAGGTCGCGGCCGGCAGGGTGCGGAGGGCGGCGAGCTCGGCGCTGTAGGGGACCACCGAGCTCAGCAGGCCCACGGCCGCACCGATCAGCAGCACACGCGAGTCGAGCAGGTCGCCACCGTCGACGGTGAACAGGAGCAGGGGGCTCAACAGCACCACGGCGACCAGGCTCGCGACGGCGAGGCCGTCGATGCCCTCCCAGCGCCGGCCGGTCGCGGCGCTGGACAGGATGTAACCCGCCCAGGCAGCACCCGCCAGCAGTGCGTACGCCACGCCGACCGGGTCGAGGTGACCGCGTTCGAAGCCGAGGAGCAGGACACCGACGGCGGCCAGCCCGACCCACACCAGGTGCCGCGGTCGGCGGAACCCGACCGCGGCGAGGACGAGCGGTCCGATGAACTCGATGGTGACCGCGACACCGATCGGGATCCGCGAGAACGACTGGTAGATGCCCCAGTTCATGGCGCCGAGGCAGGCGCCGTAGCGAGCCGCGACGAGCCAGTCCTCGCGACTGCGCCCGCTCAGCCTCGGCCGCGCCCACAGCAGGAGCACGACGGCACTGGTCGCCAGCCGGAGCCAGACCACACCGTTCGGTTCGAGGTCGTCGAACAGCTTCTTGGCGAAGCCCGCCCCCAATTGCACCGAGCCGATGCCGAGCAGGACCAGGGCGACCGCCACCCCGAGGGGCGGGCGGTGGCCGTGGCCCCTCTCGGCATCGGGGGGTGAGGCGGGCACGGGCAGACGGTACCGGCGGCACCGATGACTTTTGCCGGCCCCGTCGGTCAGAGTGAGGAGAGGCAGTTGTCGAGCGCTACGTGCACGGAGGAACGATGACGACGATCCTGATGGTCGGAACCCGCAAGGGCTTGTGGGTGGGCACCTCCGAGGACCGGAAGGACTGGTCCTTCACCGGCCCCCACCACGACATGGAAGAGGTCTACTCGGGCCTCGTCGACACCCGCGGCGCGACGCCGCGGCTGTTCTCCGGGGCGTCGTCGAGCTGGCTCGGCCCGCAGCTGCGCTGGTCCGACGACCTCGGCGCGACCTGGCAGGAGACCCCGAACGGCGCGATCCGGTTCCCCGAGGGATCCGGAGCCACCCTCGAGCGGATCTGGCAGATCGTCCCGGGCGCGCAGGAGGGCGTGCTGCACGCCGGCACCGAGCCGGGAGCCGTCTTCACCTCCACCGACGGGGGTGCCAGCTTCGCGCTGGAGGAGGGGCTCTGGAACCACCCACAGCGGCCCGAGTGGGGTGAGGGCTTCGGTGGCCAGGCCTTCCACACCGTGCTCCCGCACCCGAGCGACCCGGCCTCCATCACCGCCGCGATCTCCACCGGCGGCGTCTACCGCACCACCGACGGCGGTGCATCCTGGAGCCCACGCAACCAGGGCATCCGGGCGGACTTCCTGCCCGAGGACCAGCGCTATCCCGAGTTCGGCCAGTGCGTCCACAAGGTCACCCGGCATCCGGGCCGCCCCGAGCGCCTGTACCTGCAGAACCACGGCGGGGTCTACCGGTCCGACGACGAGGGCGGG
>NZ_JBMCZA010000217.1:57636-58332 GCF_048654705.1 Nocardioides sp. CPCC 206348 | reverse complement strand
AGTTCGGCCAGTGCGTCCACAAGGTCACCCGGCATCCGAGCCGCCCCGAGCGGCTGTACCTGCAGAATCACGGCGGGGTCTACCGGTCCGACGACGAGGGCGGTTCGTGGACGTCGATCGGCGACGCGCTGCCCAGCGACTTCGGGTTCCCGATCGTGGTCCATCCGCACCGTCCCGACACGATCTGGGTGTTCCCGCTCGGCGGGGGCGAGCGTCGCTACCCGCCCGACGCCCACGCCCGCGTGTGGCGTTCCGACGACGCGGGTGAGTCCTGGTCGTCGTACGACGAAGGGTTGCCGGACGACTTCTACGTCGGCGTGATGCGCGACGCGATGTGCGTGGACAGCCACGATCCGGCGGGCCTGTACTTCGGTGCCCGCAACGGCTCGGTCTGGGCGTCCTCGGACGACGGTGAGTCGTGGACCGAGATCGCCGCAAACCTGCCGGACGTGATGACCGTCAAGGTCGGCGTGGCCTAGGTTCGCCCCATGCCTGCCTTCTCCCAGACGCACGAGACCACGATCGCTGCGCCGCCGGCCACCGTGCACGCGCTCATCGCCGACTTCCACGAGTGGATCAAGTGGTCCCCGTGGGAGGGCCTCGACCCGGACCTCAAGCGCACCTACGAGGGCGAGGGCGTCGGCGCCCGCTACACCTGGGCCGGGAACAAGAAGGCCGGCGAGGGCGCGATGACCT
>NZ_JBMCZA010000217.1:52589-57626 GCF_048654705.1 Nocardioides sp. CPCC 206348 | reverse complement strand
CGCACCTACGAGGGCGAGGGCGTCGGCGCCCGCTACACGTGGGCGGGCAACAAGAAGGCGGGCGAGGGCGCGATGACCCTCGCCGGGATCACCCCGGGGGAGATCAAGGTCGACCTGCAGTTCCTCAAGCCCTTCAAGGCCGAGAACGACATCACCTTCGCGCTCACGCCCGCAGGTGAGGGCACCCACGTGGCCTGGACGATGAGCGGCAACCGCAACATCGTGTTCGCCGTGCTGGGCAAGCTGTTCTTCGACAAGGCGATCGGCAAGGACTTCGAGAAGGGCCTCGCCTCGCTGAAGGCCGCCGCCGAGAAGGGCTGAGCGGAAGGTCACCTGAGATACCCCGCGGGTACGGCGGGCGCGCCGACTAATCTGTGCACATGACCGATGCCCCCGACATCAAGCCCCGCTCGCGCGACGTCACCGACGGCCTGGAGAAGGCCGCCGCCCGTGGCATGCTCCGCGCGGTAGGGATGGGGGACGAGGACTTCGCCAAGCCGCAGATCGGTGTCGCGTCCAGCTGGAACGAGATCACCCCCTGCAACCTGTCGCTCGACCGGCTCGCGAAGGCGGTCAAGAACGGCGTGCACGCAGGCGGCGGCTACCCGCTCGAGTTCGGCACCATCTCGGTGTCCGACGGCATCTCGATGGGCCACGAGGGCATGCACTTCTCCCTCGTGAGCCGCGAGGTCATCGCGGACTCGGTCGAGGTCGTGATGAGCGCCGAGCGGCTCGACGGTTCGGTCCTGCTCGCCGGCTGCGACAAGTCGCTGCCCGGCATGCTGATGGCTGCCGCCCGCCTGGACCTCGCCAGCGTCTTCCTCTACGCCGGCTCGACGATGCCCGGCAGCGTCGACGGCAAGGACGTCACGATCATCGACGCCTTCGAGGCCATCGGTGCGTGCCTGGCCGGCAAGATCACCCGCGACGAGGTCGACCGGATTGAGCGCGCGATCTGTCCGGGCGAGGGTGCCTGTGGAGGCATGTACACCGCCAACACGATGGCCGCCGTCGGCGAGGCCCTGGGCATGTCCCTGCCCGGCTCGGCCGCTCCGCCGGCCGTGGACCGTCGCCGCGACGGCTACGCCCACAAATCGGGTGAGGCCGTCGTCAACCTGCTCCGCAAGGGCATCACCGCGCGCCAGATCATGACCAAGGAGGCGTTCGAGAACGCCATCACGGTGGTCATGGCGCTCGGCGGTTCGACCAACGCCGTCCTGCACCTGTTGGCCATCGCGCGCGAGGCCGAGGTCGACCTGCAGCTCGACGACTTCAACCGGATCGGCGACAAGGTCCCGCACCTCGCCGACCTCAAGCCCTTCGGCAAGTACGTCATGAACGACGTCGACAAGATCGGCGGCATCCCCGTCGTGATGAAGGCGCTGCTCGACGCCGGCCTGATGCACGGCGACTGCCTGACCGTGACCGGCAAGACGATGGCCGAGAACCTCGCCGAGATCGACCCGCCCGACCTCGACGACGACGTGATCCACAAGCTGGACCGGCCGATCCACGCCACTGGTGGCCTGACGATCCTCAAGGGTTCGCTGGCGCCCGAGGGTGCCGTCGTGAAGACGGCCGGATTCGACGCCTCGGTGTTCCGCGGCACCGCCCGCGTGTTCGACGGCGAGCGCAAGGCGCTCGACGCACTGGCCGAGGGCAAGATCGTCGCCAACGACGTCGTGGTCATCCGCTACGAAGGCCCCAAGGGTGGCCCGGGCATGCGCGAGATGCTTGCGATCACCGGTGCCATCAAGGGCGCCGGCCTCGGCAAGGACGTCCTGCTGATCACCGACGGTCGTTTCTCCGGCGGCACCACCGGTCTCTGCGTGGGCCACATTGCCCCCGAGGCCGTGGACGCGGGACCGATCGCGTTCGTGCGCGATGGCGACCCGATCACGCTCGACGTCCTCAACCGGACGCTCGAGGTCGAGATCGACGACATCGAGTCCCGCAAGGTCGGCTGGGAGCCGCTTCCGCCGAAGTACACCCGGGGTGTGCTCGGCAAGTACGCCAAGGTCGTTCAGTCGGCCGCTCACGGCGCCGTCACCAGCTGAGGCGCCCGATGGGCAAGGTCCACGACCAGGTCGACGGACGGCTGCGTGCCTTCGTCGAGAAGCAACAGGTGTTCTTCGTCGCGACGGCACCGCTGTCCGGCGACGGCCACGTCAACCTGTCGCCGCGCGGCATCCCGGGCACGTTCGGCATGGTCGACGGCCACACCTTCGCCTGGCTCGACACCACGGGCAGTGGCAGCGAGACGATCGCGCACCTGCGCGAGAACGGCCGGATCACGGTGATGTTCTGCGCCTTCGAGGGACCGCCGAACATCGTCCGCTTCCACGGCCGCGGCCGCGTCGTGTCGCTCTACGACGACGAGTACGCCGACCTGGTGGCCCGTTTCGAGGACCAGCCCGGCGCCCGGGCGGTGATCGTCGTCGACATCGAGCGGATCTCCGACTCGTGCGGCTACGGCGTCCCGCTGATGGAGTACGCCGGCCAGCGCGACCTGCTGGGGCCGTACTTCGAGCGCAAGGGCGTCGAGGGTTCGGCCGAGTACCGCCGCCAGAAGAACCGGACCAGCCTCGACGGCCTGCCGGCCTTCGACTTCGACCCGCCCGCGGAGCAGTAGTAGCGGACAGGATCGCGCACGTGCGCGATGTTGGTCGGTTCAGGAGCGCGCGGGGCGACCAGGATCGCGCATGTGCGCGATCACGTTCATCCGTGCACCGGGAAGTGCACCCGCCACGCCTCGGACATCCGGGGCGGTGCGTCGGGGTGGCCGCGCTCGACGAGCAGTCGGTGGATCTTCGACAGGGTCTGGTCCGGCCGGGCGTACACCCCGCGCGCGATGACGACGACGATCCGCCAGCCGTCATCGTCGATCGCCTCCCTGCGCCGGAGGTCTGACTCCCACTGGTCGATCCGGTCGACGTGCTGGCGGCCGTCGTACTCGACGATGAGACGGATCTCCGGCCAACTGAGGTCGTACTTGCGCCGCTCCATCGTCAGGGGATCGCCCACGGTGAGGTTGACCTGAGGCTCGGGCAGGCCGGCCAGGACGATGAGCATGCGCAGCCTCGTCTCCATCGGGGAGTCCACGCGCGAACGCACGAACGCGAGGGCAGCGCGAGCCTGGGCAGTTCCGGGACCGCAAGCCTCGGCGCAGTGCCGTTGAAGTTCGTCGAGTCCGATCATTCGGCGGACCATGGCGTCGCCGACGACAACCAGGTCGGCGAGCGCGAGCTTCTGGGCGAGTTCGACGAACGTCTCGGGCAGGGCAGACACTCGGATCCCGTCGACGATGACCGATCGGCCGTCGGGGTCGACGTGGCATCGGACGCCCGCGCGAGACCGGCGCTCCGCGGCGGTGGGAACGGTGACGTGCTCTTCCGGGTCGATCGGCACCGGCAGCCGCCATGCGCGCGCGGCGGTGCTGTGGCTGGCACGCGCCCGGTCGCCGAAGGGAAGGAGCGCTGCCCGGGCCAGCAGGACCGGCCTCACTTCGACGTCCGCCGCGACGTAGATGCCGGTCAGCAGCCGCCGGTAGCGCTGGGACCGGAGTTGGCGCGGCGTGATCCCTGCGGCGAGGGCCTGCTCCCGGGTTAAGGGCTGGCGGACGTCGAGCTCCGTCGTGCGGGCGGTCCTGGTCATGGGATGAGGATGATCCAGATCGTCGGTCGGCGTGGGTGCTCATCCACAGGCCACTAGGGTCGGCGGCGTGCCTGATGTCAACGAGTTCGGCCAGCAGGTCGGCGCCGTCGTACCCGACTGGGAACCGCGGCCCTTCCCGGAGCCTGTCGCCCTGCCGGGGCGCTACGTCAGGGTCGAACCGCTGACCTCAGCGCGCTACGCCGACCTGTTCGCCTCGACCTGTGGCCCCGATGACGGCGGCCTGTGGACCTACCGGCCGGTGCCGCGACCGACGTCGCTGGCGACCTTGTGGATGCACCTGGCCGCGCTGCTGGAGACTCCCGACTGGGTGACGTACGCACTGATCCCGCTCGAGGGTCCGGGCGCAGGCAAGGCGGCCGGCATCGCGTCGTACATGCGCATCGAACCGGGCCACGGACAGGTCGAGGTGGCGGGCGTGCTGTTCGGCCAGGCCCTGCAGCGGACCCGCGGCGCGACGGAGGCGATCCACCTGTTGATGCGGCACGCCTTCGACGACCTGGGGTACCGCCGGTTCGAGTGGAAGTGCGACAGCCTGAACGAGCCGTCGCGGCGGGCAGCGCGACGTCTCGGCTTCGTCGAGGAGGGCCGCTTCCGCAACCACATGGTCACCCAGGGCCGCAACCGCGACACCGACTGGTTCTCGGTCATCGACAGCGAGTGGCCCGCTGTCCGGACCGCGCACGAGCAGTGGCTCGCAGCGGACAATTTCGACGCCGACGGGCGGCAGCAGCGCTCGCTGGGAGATTTCTTCGACATCTGATGTCGAAACCTGTCGAACCCGGGTCCCGCGTTCGTGGAGAGGGTGAGAGGCGGTCACCGGATCGCCACCATCCGAAGGGAAACGGCAATGTCTGCCATCACCACCAGCACGACCAGCACGACCCCCACCACCTCCGTCCGCACCCGACGCGTCCCGGTCGGCGTGCATGCCTTCGGCGTCGCCGTTGTCGCGGCCGTCGTCACCGGCGGGTTCGAGGCCATCACCCGCGCCGTGGGTGTGCCCTACGAGTTCGCGTTCCCGGGCGCCGAGCCGGCCACGATGCCCGTCAGTGGACTGTTCTTCGCCGTCCTCGAGTTCGGCGTGATCGGCGCGATCATCGCGGCGTGTGTCGCCCGTTGGGCCCGACGGCCGCGGTCGACGTGGCAGCGCACCACCGTCACGCTGACCGTGATCTCGGTGGCGCCGTCCCTGGTCGCGGCATCGACGTCGTACGCCACCAACGTCGCGCTCGCGGTCAGCCACGTGGTCGCTGCCGCCGTGATCATCCCGCTCGTCGCCCGGCGCCTGTCCGAGACGAACCCGCGCCGCGCGTGACCGGTGTCGGTGCGGGGTGGTGGAGTGGATCCATGGACCAGCGGATC
>NZ_JBMCZA010000217.1:51251-52579 GCF_048654705.1 Nocardioides sp. CPCC 206348 | reverse complement strand
CACCGACCTGGACGCGACCCGGCGCTTCTATCGCGACGGACTCGGCTGGACCCCGGAGATCGACGTACCGGGCGAGGTGCTCATGTTCCGCGCGGGCGAACGGCTCATCCTGTCGCTGTGGGACCGCGCCGCATGCGAGGCCGAGGTCGGCACACTGATGAGCGGTCCCGGCATCGCGCCCCTGACGATCTCGCACAACATGCCCTCGCCCGGAGGTGTCGACGAGGTGCTGGCGACCGCGAAGGCCGCCGGAGCCCCGCACGTCCAGGAGGCGACGCAGCGCGACTGGGGCGGCTACTCCGGCTACTTCTCGGACCCCGACGGCTTCCGGTGGGAGGTCGCCTTCAACCCCAGCCCGGTCGGAGACATCGTGCTGCCGTGAGCCTCAGCGCTCGATCTGCTGCAGCACCGACCGCGCCTGGGCACGTGCGCCGGCCGCGTTCGGGTGCGCGGGTACGGCGACCGCGAGATCGTTGAGCGAGATGACTCCGAGGCCTTCGACGTACCGGGTCAGCGGGCCCGTGCACACGTGGTGGCCGGTGCTCAGCGGGTGGGTGTCGACCAGTTCGGCACCGCCGCGCCGCGCGGCCTCGGCCAGCATCGCGTTGAGCTTGACGAACACCGAGCTCAGGTACGCCATGTCGGTGTTGGTGATGGGCACGATCGGCCAGCAACCCCGCGTGGGGATGGCGTCCAGGTAGTTCACCAGCAGCACCCGGGCGCGGGGCGAGCGTCGCTTGATCTCCTTCAGGGCGGCGACCACCTTGTCCTCGGTCGCGGCGACGTTGTCGGCCAGCTGGTCGAAGCCGCCCGCGGTGAACCGCTCCTTGCAGCCGCCCAGCGGGAGCGACGTCTCGTCGATCAGCGGGATGACGTCCGGGAACGGGAGCACCGGAGTCGGGATGCTGATGGGCGACGCGGAGATGCAGGAGACCGCGCCGGAGGCCACCTCCGCGTCGTTGCCGCCGATTCCGACGGTCACCAGGTCGGTCGTGGGCGTCAGCCGGTCGAACTGGGGCGGGTTGGTGCCACCGAGCGGCAGCCCGCTCTGCGGCTGGGTGAAGTGCTCGGTGGTCGCCGATCCGCAGGTCGCGTCCCGGAACACCGGGATCGCCAGGGCGGCCGCCACGATCTTCGGGTAGTTGGTGTGCGACTGGAAGCAGTCCGTCGGTGCGTGACGTGCATCGGGGAACCCGTTGCGGTCGAAGAGCACCACGTCGGCCGACCACGAGTCGCCCAGCGCGACGTACTCCTGGTAGCGCGGGGTGACGGCGGCGTGCGCTGCCGGTGCGGATCCGGACGAGAGCAACGGGAGGGTGGCCAGGCCG
>NZ_JBMCZA010000217.1:50126-51199 GCF_048654705.1 Nocardioides sp. CPCC 206348 | reverse complement strand
TCCCGGTGGGTCAGCCGACGAGCGCACTCATCTGCCGGACCACCTCCAGCAGCGGGCCCAGCGCCGGCGAGGAGTCGCCCGCGCGGTGCACCGTCGTGAGCGGGCGGTGGAGGGGCGGGTCGAAGCTGCGGATCACGACGCCCGGCACCGGCACCCGGGCGGCCTCGACGCTGTGCCAGATGCACGAGGCCAGCCCGGCGGTGACGGCCGCCAGCCAGACGTTGCGTTCGTCGGTCTCCACGGCGACCTCGGGCACCACTCCGGCACGCTCGAAGAATCCGTCCAGCGCGGCCCGTCGCTTGCTGCCCGCGGTCGGCAGGACGAGGGGTAGGCCGGCGAGGTCGGCCATCCGCACCCGGTCCGGCAGCGGGAGCGACTCGGGGGAGTAGAGCCGGATCTCGGCGCGGCCGATGTTCACCTGCACGAGGTCGGAGGTCACCACGCTGTCGCAGATCCCGAGGTCGGCCGTCCCTGCCGTGACGAGGTCGACGACCTCGGCCGAGCTGCTGCAGCCCACCAGGCGCGACGGCATTGCGACACCGTGGTCCCGCAGGGCCGCGAGGATCGGTACGGCGAGCGCGGCCTGCAGCGTCGGCGACGCGGCGATGACCAGCGGTGCGGTGTGATCGGTGGTGCTGGCCGCCGACTGCAGGGCGTCGATGCTGACCAGGACGCCGCGTGCCCGCCGCACCAGCTCGGCGCCTTCGGGGCTGAGCGTCACGCCGCGCCCGGACCGTTCGAAGATCGTGATCCCGAGCTCGCGTTCGAGGTTGCGCACGGCCCGGCTCAGGGCCGGCTGGGCGACGAACACGGCCGCGGCCGCGGCGGTCATGCTCCCGTGGTCGACCGTCGCGACGACGTACCTCAGCTGCTGGATGTTCATCGCGTGCCCTTCTGGCTCATTCCGTCTGGCTCATTCCTTCTGGCTCATTCCGTCTGGCTGATTCGTGGGCTCATGCCGAACGGGTCTTGGACGCCCGACCGTGTCACCTCCGAATGTAGAACCTGTTCCACTCGGGCACATCCCCATCGAGGAGTAGCAATGCGTTCCGTTCCCTCCCACCCCGTCGCCC
>NZ_JBMCZA010000217.1:44655-50054 GCF_048654705.1 Nocardioides sp. CPCC 206348 | reverse complement strand
CCCGCCCGCCCTGGCCGGCCTGAAGGTCGTCCTGACCAACGACGACAGCGCCCGCGGTCTCGATGCCGGCTTCGGCACCGACGGCAAGGGCCTCTACGAGCTGCGCCGCGCGCTGTGCAACGCCGGTGCCGATGTCCTCGTCGTCGCGCCGTGGGCCCAGCAGAGTGGCGCCGGTGCGCGGATGACCTCGCCCGGCTTCTCGCCGATCAACATCACCGTGCAGGCCGTCACCCCGCCGGCGGCGTACGCCGGTGACTGCGGGGCCGCCTCGACCGGCGGCGCCGTGTTCGGCGTGTGTGTCGCGGCCGCGCCGTGCACGTCGACCTCGCCCTCGGCCTCGCCGGCCGATGCCGTGAACGTCGCGCTCAGCCGCTTCGCTGCCACCTACTGGTCCGAGGGCCCTGATGTGGTGCTCTCCGGCACGAACTTCGGGCAGAACGTCGGTTCGACCCTCAACCACTCCGGCACGGTCGGCGCGATCGTCACCGCCCACGAGTACGG
This sequence comes from Nocardioides sp. CPCC 206348, assembly GCF_048654705.1. NCBI lineage: Bacteria > Bacillati > Actinomycetota > Actinomycetes > Propionibacteriales > Nocardioidaceae > Nocardioides > Nocardioides sp. CPCC 206348. The sequence goes on along the minus strand of NZ_JBMCZA010000217.1, from coordinate 49,553 downwards.
CGTCCCGGCGCTCGCCTTCAGCGCCGAGGTCCCGCGCGACCTGGCCCAGATCCCGAACGTGCCCTTCGCCGCCACCGCGAACTTCGCGGTCCGCCTGCTCGGCGCCCTGGTCAAGCGGGACGCCCTCAAGGGCGACCTGGTCCTCAACGTCAACCACCCGTTCGTCGGAGCCGGCGAGACCATCGGGCGTGCGGTCCGGGCCGACGTCGGCCACAGCAATGACATCGGTCTGAGCTTCATCGACGACGTTCCGGCCACGGGCGGCACCTATCGCCTGACCGTCGGCGCCCCGGCCCCGGAGACCCGTCGCAACGCCGACACCACTGCGCTGGCCCGCAACGACATCCCGATCACCGCGCTCGACGGTGACTGGGGCACGTCGATGCCGATCCAGATCGCGCTGCTGGTCGCGTCACTCCGCTGACGTGCCGCCCGTCCGGTGACACGATGGGTCCGTGACCCACGCGTTGCCGGACGGGCAACCGGACATCTCGGGCGGCGACATGCTCGCGGCCGTCGTTGCCGACCTGGGCCGGATGATCACCGAACGCCGCGGACCGGCCCTGTCCGACGAGCCGGACGCGGTGCACCAGCTGCGGACCTCGGTGCGCCGGATGCGCAACGTGCTCGCGGCCTTCGACAGCTGCTTCGAGCAGGAGCCGGCCGGGAAGTTCGCCGTCGTGCTGGCCGCGTACGGCGGGCTGCTGGGGGAGTGCCGCGACCTCGAGGTACGGGCCGCCGACGCGACCGCCGTCCTGCGGGACCTGGGACAGGGCGATCTGTACGACGCCGTGGTCGAACCGCTCCTGACCGCCCACGACCGCGCCCACGCCGCACTCGTCGCCTGGCACCTCGCCGGTGGCGCGGAGAGCCTCGACGCCCTGCTGGTCCACTGGTCCGCCGACCCGCCGCTGACCGACCGGGCCGACCGGCCCGCCACGACCATCGCTGCCAGGGCGGTACGACGGCAGGTCCGCCGTGTGCTCGACCGGGCCGACCGGCTCGGCGGCGACGACGTGGCCGAGGCCGAGGAGGCGGTGCACGCCCTGCGTCGCGCGGCCCGGCGACTGCGGCACACGGCCGACGCCGTCGAGGGAGTCGACGGCCTCGACGGGGCCGCTGCCGTCGGCGGCCTCGGGCAGCGCATCCAGGGCCTGCTCGGCGACCATCGCGACGCGGTGTTGCTGGCCGACCACGTGCGGAGCTGCTCGGCGGACGTGGCCGACCGGACGTCGTACGACCGGGTGGTGGGGCGGGCCGAGACGCTGGCGGATGAGGCGATGGCCGGGCTCGACGGCGCCCTGGCGGACCTCCGCAGGGTGGTCGTCCCGTGAGACGGACGTCTTGTATCCTGAGACGAGGGGGCACCCTCATTCGACGGTCGATGGGCGACGGCGTACGGTGGGCGCATGCATGAACAGCTTCTCGTACGCACCGGACGCGCCGCCTGACATCGTCAGTGTGACGCGTCCCGCCCCTCGTTGCCCGGCAACCGAGGGGTTTTTGCTTGTACGACGATCACGGGCACAGGGGACGGGCAGATGAGCCCGGACATCGAGGCCCAGACAAATGAGCACAGACAGGAAGAAACCGGATGACTGAGCAGCAGGGCTCGGGCGAGACCATCACCGGCGCGCAGAGCCTGATCCGTTCGCTGGAGGCGGCCGGTGTCACTGACATCTTCGGCATCCCCGGCGGCGCGATCCTTCCCGCGTACGACCCCCTGATGGACAGCAGCATCCGGCACATCCTCGTACGCCACGAGCAGGGCGCCGGTCACGCTGCGCAGGGCTACGCCTCGGCGTCAGGACGCGTCGGCGTCTGCATGGCGACCTCCGGCCCGGGCGCGACCAACCTGGTCACCCCGATCGCCGACGCCCACATGGACTCCGTGCCCATGGTGGCGATCACCGGCCAGGTGGGCGCCGCGATGATCGGCACCGACGCGTTCCAGGAAGCCGACATCCGCGGCATCACGATGCCGATCACCAAGCACAACTTCCTGGTGACCGACCCGGCCGAGATCCCGATGAAGATCGCCGAGGCGTTCCACATCGCCTCGACCGGTCGACCCGGCCCGGTCCTCGTCGACGTCACCAAGTCGGCACTGCAGGCCACCACCAGCTACCAGTGGCCGACCGAGCTCAACCTGCCCGGCTACCGTCCGGTGACCCGCCCGCACGCCAAGCAGATCCGCGAGGCCGCGCGCCTCATGCTCGAGTCGCGCAAGCCCGTCCTGTACGTCGGCGGCGGCACCATCCGCTCCGGCGCCTCGAAGGAGCTGCTGGCCCTCGCCGAGCTCACCGGCATCCCGGTCGTCACGACCCTGATGGCCCGCGGCGCGTTCCCCGACAGCCACCCGCAGCACCTCGGCATGCCCGGCATGCACGGCACCGTGGCGGCCGTCGGTGCCCTGCAGAAGAGCGACCTGATCATCAGCCTGGGCGCTCGTTTCGACGACCGGGTGACCGGCAACCTGGATTCCTTCGCGCCGCACGCGCGGATCATCCACGCCGACATCGACCCGGCCGAGATCGGCAAGAACCGCTTCACCGACGTCCCTATCGTGGGCGACGTCCGCGAGGTCCTGGTCGACCTGCTCACCACGCTGCGCACCGAGCAGGACGCCGGCAACACGGGCGACTACGAGGGCTGGGTGGCGTTCTGTGCCGGCATGAAGCAGCAGTACCCCGTCGGGTACGACACCCCCGAGACCGGACTGTCGCCGCAGTACGTCATCGAGCGCCTCGGCGTGCTCTCTGGCCCCGACACGATCTACACCGCCGGCGTCGGCCAGCACCAGATGTGGGCGGCGCACTACGTCAAGTACGAGCGCCCCAACACCTGGATCAACTCCGGCGGCCTCGGCACGATGGGCTTCGCGGTTCCCGGCGCCATGGGTGCCAAGGTCGCGATGCCCGACCAGACCGTGTGGGCGATCGACGGTGACGGCTGTTTCCAGATGACCAACCAGGAACTGGCGACCTGCGCGATCAACGACATCCCGATCAAGGTCGCGATCATCAACAATGAGTCGCTCGGCATGGTGCGGCAGTGGCAGACGCTGTTCTACAACTCGCGCTACTCCAACACCGACCTGCACTCGAAGCGGATCCCCGACTTCGTGAAGCTCGCCGACGCCTACGGCTGCGTGGGCCTGTCGTGCGACTCGCCGGCCGACGTCGACGCGACGATCCAGAAGGCGATGGAGATCAACGACGTCCCGGTCGTCGTCGACTTCCGCGTGCACCGTGACGCCATGGTGTGGCCGATGGTCGCCGCCGGCACCAGCAACGACGAGATCAAGTACGCGCGCGACCTGGCGCCCGAGTTCGACAAGGACGACGTCTGATGGCGCAACACACACTGTCGGTCCTGGTCGAGAACAAGCCGGGCGTCCTGGCCCGGATCTCGGCACTGTTCAGCCGCCGCGGCTTCAACATCGAGTCGCTCGCTGTCGGCCCGACCGAGCACGCCGAGATCTCGCGGATGACCATCGTCGTCAACGTCGACGAGTCGCCGCTCGAGCAGGTCACCAAGCAGCTCAACAAGCTGGTCGAGGTGATCAAGATCGTCGAGCTCGATGCGGCGTCCTCGGTCACGCGTGAGCTCGTGATGGTCAAGGTCGGCGCCACGGCGGACAACCGCGGCGAGGTCCTCGACATCACCCAGCTGTTCAAGGCCAAGGTGATCGACGTCGCTTCGGACGCGATCACCATGCAGGTCGTCGGCAACTCCGACAAGATCGCAGACCTGCTGCGCGTGCTCGAGCCCTTCGGGATTCGCGAGCTCGTGCAGTCCGGCATGGTGGCCATCAGCCGCGGCTCGCGGTCGATCTCCGAGCGTGGCAAGCCGGTCGCCGTACCGGTTCCGCCCGCTGCCAACGCCTGACAACCCACCCACCCGAGAAACAAGGAGAGCCCCCAGTGGCTGAGATTTTCTACGACGACGACGCCGACCTGTCCCTGATCCAGGGCAAGCACGTCGCGGTCATCGGTTACGGCAGCCAGGGCCACGCCCACGCGCTCAACCTCCGCGACTCGGGCGTCGACGTCCGCGTCGGCCTGAAGGAGGGCTCGAAGAGCCGCGCCAAGGCCGAGGAGCAGGGCCTGCGCGTCCTCTCGGTCGCCGACGCTGTCGAGGAAGCCGACGTCATCGTCGTCCTCGCGCCCGACCAGTTCCAGCGCCACATCTACGCCGAGTCGATCGAGCCGCACATCGCCGAGGGCGACACCCTCGTCTTCGGTCACGGCTTCAACATCCGCTTCGGCTACATCAAGCCCCCGGCCGGCGTCGACGTCATCCTCGTCGCCCCGAAGGCCCCGGGCCACACCGTGCGTCGCGAGTACGTCGCCGGCCGCGGCATCCCGGACATCATCGCCGTCGAGCAGGACGCCTCGGGCACTGCCTGGGAGCTGGCCAAGTCCTATGCCAAGGGCATCGGCGGCACCCGCGCCGGCGTCATCAAGACCACCTTCACCGAGGAGACCGAGACCGACCTGTTCGGTGAGCAGGCCGTCCTCTGCGGTGGCGTCTCGCACCTGGTCCAGGCCGGTTTCGAGACCCTGACCGAGGCGGGCTACCAGCCCGAGATCGCCTACTTCGAGGTGCTCCACGAGCTCAAGCTCATCGTCGACCTCATGTGGGAGGGCGGCATCGCCAAGCAGCGCTGGTCGGTCTCCGACACCGCGGAGTACGGCGACTACGTCTCCGGCCCGCGCGTCGTGACCCCCGAGGTCAAGGCGTCGATGAAGGCGATCCTCGGCGACATCCAGTCGGGTGCCTTCGCCGAGCGCTTCATCGGCGACCAGGACAACGGCGGCGTCGAGTTCCTCAAGCTCCGCGAGGAGGAGGCCGCTCACTCCATCGAGGCGACCGGCAAGGCCCTGCGTTCGCAC
>NZ_JBMCZA010000217.1:36753-44584 GCF_048654705.1 Nocardioides sp. CPCC 206348 | reverse complement strand
CGTTCACAGCCGAGCCAGCTGCTGCTCCAGCTGCTGGTGCAGCGCCACGGCGGCCTCCTCGGTGAGGACCAGGCGCGGATGACGGGTCTCGAGGGACTCGATCACCACCCACGAGCGGGCCTCGCCGACGTGGCGGCCGAGGTGGATGCCCAGGGTCAGGGACGCCAGCGAGGCGGTCATCGGGACCTGGTCGCCGGAGCCGGCGATGGCGGCGAACAGCGACGGCTCGCTCTGGTGGTAACGATCCTCGGGGTGGTCGTCCTCCTCGTGGGCGCGCACGCACCACGGCGGGCACGGCTCGTCGAGCCAGGTCGGTGAGCTGCTGCCCGTCACGTGCCACCCCCAAGTCGTCGTCGAGTCCTGGAACGTACGGGAGACCGTCGACATCGGCGCCGTCGGAGCGTTCGTTGTCCACAGATCCGCCAGTTCTCGAATCAAAACCATACGCGTATGGTCGCAAACAGGTGGGTGGGTGCGAATGATGATGGGCGTGGCAACCAGGCGAACAGACTTCACGTGGGAGACCTACGCGCGCGAGCTGGGGCACAACCTGCACCGGGCCCGGGTGGCCAAGGACCTGAGCCAGGAACGCGTGGCGCACCTGGCCGGGCTGGCGGGTTACACGTACCAGAAGTTCGAGAAGGGCGAGTCCCGCCCCGGTACGCCGATGAACCCGCGACTGAACACGCTGCTCTCGCTCAGCCAGGTGCTCGAGGTCCCGCTGGTCGACCTCCTGCCGGACTTCGATCCCGAGGTCCTCGAAGGCCAGCGCTGATGGCGCGCAGCGTCTACGTCACCTCCCCGGAGGGCCACACCGGCAAGTCGTCCGTCGCTCTCGGACTCGTCGAGCTCTTCGCGGCCCAGGTCCGGGTCGGCGTCTTCCGGCCGATCGCCCGTGCCGACGAGCACAGCGACTCCGTGCTCACCCTGTTGCTCGGGCACGACGGGGTCGACCTGGACTACGACCAGTGCATCGGGGTCACCTACGACGACGTCCACGCCGACCCGGAGGCCGCCCTGGCGCGGATCATCGAGCGCTATCGCCGCATCGAGGACCTCTGCGACGTGGTCGTGATCGTCGGGTCGGACTACACCGACATCGCCGGGCCGGCCGAGCTGGCCTACAACGCGCGGATCGCCGCCAACCTCGGATCCGCTGTCGTGCTGGTCGTCTCCGCCGTGCAGCGCCACGCCGGCGACGTACGCCAGATGGTCGACATCGCGACCGCGGAGCTCCGCGCCGGGCACGCCGAGGTCGTGGCCGTGGTTGCCAACCGGGCCGACCCGGCGGAGCTGGACGCGGTGAAGGCGGCGCTCGAAGGCGTCACGGTCCCGACCTGGGTGATGCCGAACGTCCCACTGCTGTCGGCGCCCACCCTCGGTGACCTGGTCGAGGCCGTGGACGGCGCGTTGCTCGCCGGTGATCCCGAGCTGCTCGAGCGCGAGGCCGAGCACATCATCGTCGGCGGCATGACGATGGAGCACGTCCTCGATCGTCTCGTGGACGGCGCGATCGTGGTCGTCCCGGGTGACCGCTCGGACGTCGTCCTCGCGATGGTCGCTGCCCACGCGGCCGAGGGCTTCGCATCGCTGGCCGGCCTGATCCTCAACGGCGGCTACCTCCCCTCCGATTCGGTACGACGCCTGATCGGCGGGCGGGGCCAGCGACTGCCGATCGTCACCACCTCGCTCGGCACCTTCGACGCGACGCGTCGGGTGGCCGAGACGAAGGGGCTGCTGTCGACCGGCTCGCAGCGCAAGCTCGACACGGCCCGCTCGACCTTCACCCAGCACGTGGACGGTGCGGCCCTGCTGGCGGCGGTGAACGTGCCACGGGCGGAGGTCGTCACGCCGCTGATGTTCGAGTACGACCTCATCGAACGTGCCCGTGCCGACCGACGACACGTCGTACTGCCGGAGGGTGACGACGACCGGATCCTGCGGGCCGCGAGCACCCTGCTCGCCCGCGAGGTCGCGGACCTGACCATCCTCGGCGACGAGGCGGCAGTCCGCGCCCGCGGCAGCGAGCTCGGCCTCGACCTGGCGGCCGCGAAGGTGCTGTCACCGACGGATCCCGAGCTGCGTGACCGCTTCGCCGGCGTCTACGCGGAGCTGCGGGCAGCCAAGGGGATGACGGTCGACCGGGCCCGAGAGATCGTCTCCGACGTCTCCTACTTCGGCACCCTGATGGTGCACCTCGGCCTGGCCGACGGCATGGTCTCGGGTGCCCGGCACACCACCGCGCACACCATCAAGCCGTCGTTCGAGATCGTGAAGACCGTCGAGGGTGTCTCGATCGTGTCCTCGGTGTTCTTCATGTGCCTGGAGGACCGGGTCCTCGTCTACGGCGACTGCGCCGTCAACCCGGACCCGACCGCCGAGCAGCTGGCCGACATCGCGATCTCCTCGGCGGCGACGGCCGCCCTGTTCGGCGTGACGCCGCGGATCGCGATGCTGTCCTACTCGACGGGCGAGTCCGGATCCGGAGCCGACGTCGACAAGGTGCGCAAGGCGACCGAACTGGTGCACGCGAGGGCGCCGCACCTCGTCGTCGACGGCCCGATCCAGTACGACGCGGCCGTCGACCTGTCGGTCGCGAAGACGAAGCTCCCGGACTCCGAGGTCGCGGGCAAGGCGACGGTCTTCATCTTCCCGGACCTCAACACGGGCAACAACACCTACAAGGCCGTGCAGCGCTCCGCCGGTGCCGTGGCCGTCGGTCCGGTGCTGCAGGGCCTGCGCAAGCCGGTCAACGACCTGTCACGAGGTGCGCTCGTGCAGGACATCGTCAACACCGTCGCGATCACCGCGATCCAGGCGCAGGGCCCGTCATGACGACCCGGGTGCTGGTGGTCAACTCCGGCTCCTCGTCGTTGAAGTACCAGGTCGTCGATGCCGTGGACGGTGACGTGCTCGCGACCGGCCTCGTCGAGCGGATCGGTGCGGCGGGCGGGGTGATCACGCACGAGGTGCAGGGGGAGAAGTTCGTCCTCGACCGCGTCGTACCCGATCACGAGGCTGCCATGGCACTGATGACGGAGGCGTTCGGCGCCCACGGACCCCAGCTGCACGAGGTCGGCCTGATCGCCGTCGGGCATCGCGTGGTGCAGGGCGGAGAGGAGTACGGCCGCCCGGTCGTCATCGACGACGACGTGGTGCGGGTCGTGACCGAGCTGGTCGACCTGGCGCCGCTGCACAACCCGGCCAACCTGGCGGGGATCCGGGTGGCCCGCGCTGAGTTCCCGGACCTGCCGCACGTCGCGGTCTTCGACACCTCCTTCCACAGCACGATGCCGGCCCGTGCGTACACCTACGCGATCGACGCCGAGGTGGCACGCGAGCACCGGGTCCGTCGCTACGGGTTCCACGGGACCTCGCACGCCTACGTCTCGCGGGAGGCCGCGCGCCTGCTGGGCCGCGCACCGGCCGATGCCAACGTGATCGTGCTGCACCTCGGCAACGGGGCGTCCGCGACCGCCGTCCGCGGCGGCGAGTCCGTCGACACGTCGATGGGCCTGACCCCGCTCGAGGGCCTCGTGATGGGCACGCGCAGCGGTGACGTCGACCCGGCCATCGTCTTCCACCTGGCCCGGACCGCAGGCATGGACATCGATGACATCGACGACCTGCTCAACAAGCGGTCGGGGGTCCTGGGGCTGTCGGGTCGACAGGACATGCGTGACCTCGTCGCTGCCGCCGAGGGCGGTGACGCTGCGGCCGAGCAGGCGCTCGACGTCTACTGCTACCGCCTGCGCAAGTACGTCGGCGCCTACACCGCCGCACTCGGTCGGGTCGACGCCGTCGTCTTCACCGCCGGGGTGGGGGAGAACTCCGCACCGGTGCGCGCCCGGGCGCTCGCCGGGCTGGAGGTGCTGGGGATCGAGCTCGACCTCGACGCCAATGCGGCGCCCGGCCGGACCGCGCGTGACGTCGCGACCCCGGGCTCGCGGGTGCGGGTGCTCGTCGTACCGACGAATGAAGAGCTGGAGATCGCCCGCCAGGCGGCCGAGGTCGTCAACCGCTGATCACGAGCAGCACGGCGCCGCCGCCGACGAGCGCGACGCCGAGCCACTGCAGGCCCGAGAGGGACTCGCCGAGCAGGGCCACGCCGAAGATCGCGACGAGCACGACGCTGAGCTTGTCGACCGGCGCGACCAAGGAGGCGTCGCCGAGCTTGAGCGCGCGGAAGTAGCAGATCCACGAGGCTCCGGTGGCGAGGCCGGAGAGCACGAGGAAGATCCACGTCCTGCTGCTCAGGTCGCCGGGGGAGTGGAACTTGCCGAGCGCGACCAGGATCAGGCCGAGGGTCAGCAGGATGACGATCGTGCGGATGAAGGTGGCGACATCGGAGTCGACCTCCTTGACGCCCACCTTCGCGAAGATCGCGGTCAGCGCCGCGAACACGGCGGACAGGAGCGCCCAGAACCACCAGGTCGAGGTCAGCTCCACCGGACACCTCCGCAACGTCATACGTCCCGAGGGCGAGCACCCTCGGGACGTATGACGTTATCGGCTCCGGATCACTTCACCTCGGAGCGGCGCAGGAACCACACGCCGATGACCAGCGGCACCACGATCCAGATGGCCGCCGTGGAGCCGAGCATCGCCCATTCCTTGGCGGTGTCGGTGGCACCCTCGAAGAGGTTGACCTGACTGGTGTTCCAGTCGATCCACGGCTGCAGGTCCGAGAACCAGTCGCGCACCTCGGCCAGCAGGACGAGGATGCCCGGCATCACCAGGGACACCACGAAGTAGCCGACGATCGCGGCCGGGGAGTTGCGCAGGACGACGCCGAGGGTGAAGCCGATCGCCATGCCCACCAGGTTGCCCAGCACGATCTGCGGAACGGTCGCGAAGGGGATGTTCCAGACCGTGTCGAGACCGACGACGGCGGATCCGACGAGGTTGCCGAGGGCGCCGACCGCGAAGGCGACGGCCATCGAGACGACACCGACCAGGAAGGTGGCGGTGGCCTTCGCCGCGATCACCCGGCCCCGGCTGGGCACGAGGGTGAACGTGGTGAGGCCGCTGCGCTGGCTCCACTCGCTCGTGACGCCGAGGATCGCGATCATCGGCAGGATGATCGACATGGGGAAGCCGATCGCCGTCGCGAAGCTCTCGTAGGTGATCTGGTCGTCGGGGGCGAACACGATCACCGCAGCGGTCGCGATGACCGAGAGCGCCGCGACGCTCACCATCAACCAGGTGCCCGAGCGGGTGTCGAACATCTTGCGCAGCTCCACGTTGAGCACGCGGCGGAACGGCGTGGCTGCGGGGACGGCACGGGCGGGAACGACGGCGGCCGGCGCCGCGCCCACGCCCGTGCGGACGCCCACGGTGGTGTCGGTCATGGCTCACTTCACCTCGGAGCGCAGCACCAGGCGCAGGCCGATTGCGAGCGGCAGCACGATCCAGAGCAGCGACGTGAAGCCGAGCTGCGTCCACTCCTGGCCGGTGAGGTTGGTGTCGAACAGCAGGAAGCGGGTCTGGTTCAGGTCGAACCATCCGGCGTTGTCGGCCCACCACTCCTGCGCCGCGCCGAGTGCGCCCGAGAGGCCGGGGAGCACCAGGTTGACGACGAAGTAGCCGACGATCGCGGCCGGCGAGTTGCGGAACAGCAGGCCCAGCGCGAAGCCGAGGAGCATGCCGAGCTCGTTGGCGAGCACGATCTGGGCGAAGGTCGAACCTGCGATGTCCCACACCGGGTCGGTGCCGTTGATCGCCGCGGTGACCAGGTTGCCGACCGCACCCACGCCGAGGGCCACCAGCATCGACACGGCGCCGATGACCAGGGTGTTGAGCAGCTTCGCGCCCAGGACGGTACGACGGTTCGGCACCAGCGTGAAGGTGGTCAGTGCCGTGCGCTGGCTCCACTCGCTGGTCACCGCGAGCACGCCGATGATCGGCAGCAGGATCGACATGGGGCTGCCCACCGCGGCGGCGAACGAGTCGAAGGTGAGGTCCTCGCGATCGCCGAGGACGATCGTGAGCACGGTCGCGATCACGGAGGCGATGACGATGCTCGCCATCAACCAGAACCCCGAGCGGGTGTCGAACATCTTGCGGAGCTCGACGTTGAGCACCCGGGTGAACGGGATCCGTGGAGGGGCGGGACGGACGTCCGTGCGGCTCGGCGCCACGACGTCCCGGGGGGCGAGGGTGGTGGCGGTCATGCCGCTGCTCCTTCGTGGTCGGTGTGGCTCGCGACGTCGCGCTGGCTCTCGGCCGTGAGCGCGAGGAACATCTCCTCGAGGCCGGCGCCTTCGGCGGCGCGGAGCTCGGTGACGGGGATGCCGGCAGCGAACGCGGCCTGGCCGACGCGGGCGAGCTCGGCCTCGGCCAGCACGGCGCCGCCCGAGGTCGGGCGGGCAGTGATGCCGGCAGCCGTCAGGGCGGTGGCCAGGGCGACGCCGTCGGTCGCACGGACCAGGGTGCCGGCGCCGGCGAGCAGTTCGTCCTTGGTGCCCTGGGCGACGATCCGGCCGTTGCCGATCACGACGATGTCGTCGGCGATGACCTCGATCTCGTGCAGCAGGTGGGAGGACAGCAGCACGGTGCCGCCGTCGTCCGCGAAGCCACGGAGCAGGTCACGCATCCAGCGGATGCCGGCGGGGTCGAGGCCGTTGGCGGGCTCGTCGAGGATCAGCACCTGCGGGTTGCCCAGCAGGGCGGTACCGATGCCGAGGCGCTGGCGCATGCCGAGGGAGTAGTTGCGGACCCGGCGGCTGGCCTCGTCCGGCGTCAGGCTGACCCGCTCGAGCATCTCGTCGACGCGGGTGCGGGGCAGGCCCATGGTCAGGGCGGCGATGGTGAGGATCTCGCGGCCGGTGCGACCGGCGTGCTGCGCGGAGGCGTCCAGGAGGACGCCGACCTCGCGGCCCGGGTCGGGCAGGTCGCGGAACCGGCGGCCGAGCACGCGGACGTCGCCGCTGCCCGGTGCGGTCAGGCCGACCATGACGCGCATGGTGGTCGACTTGCCGGCACCGTTGGGGCCGAGGAACCCGGTGACCCGGCCCGGCTGCGCGGTGAACGACACGTCGTCGACGGCCTTGAAGCTGCCGTAGGACTTGGAGAGTGACTCGACTGTGATCATGTCGAGAAGACTCGCGGTCCGGGGGCGTCCACCGCGTCGGGCAGATCCCCTGAACCACCCCTGACCGGACCCTGAGGTCCCTCAGGGGTCCCGGGGTCCGCGGCGCCGGAACAACCCCGAAGCGCTCGTTGTTCGACCCCACGTGCGTATCGAGATCTGGGCTGACGTCGTGTGTCCGTGGTGCTACATCGGCAAGCGCCGGCTGGAGAAGGCCGTCGGTGGCTTCGAGCACGGCGAGGACATCGAGCTGGTCTACCGCTCCTTCGAGCTCGACCCCTTCGCGCCCGAGGTCGGCACCGAGAGCATCGCGCAGGCGCTGGGGCGCAAGTACGGCAAGGACGAGGCCGGCACCCGGGCGATGATGGCGAACGTCGATGACCTCGCCGCCGCCGAGGGGCTGGAGTTCGACTACGCCGACGCCACGCACACCCGCACGCTCAACGCCCACCGGCTGCTGCACCTCGCGAAGGACCACGAGCTCCAGCACGCGCTGCTCGAGGAGCTGCTGGCGTCGTACTTCTCCCGCGGTGAGTCGCTCGGCGACCACGACGTGCTGCGGGCGGCGGCCGCGAAGGCCGGGCTGGACGCCGCTCGCGTGGACGAGGTGCTCGCCAGCAAGGAGTACCGCGACGAGGTGATGGCCGACATCGCGCAGGCGCGGGCGTACGGCGCCAGTGGCGTCCCGTTCTTCGTCATCGACGGGCGGTTCGGGATCTCCGGGGCGCAGCCGACCGAGGT
>NZ_JBMCZA010000217.1:27056-36719 GCF_048654705.1 Nocardioides sp. CPCC 206348 | reverse complement strand
CCGCTGGTTGAGGTGCGAGCGGCAGCGAGCCTCGAAACCTAGGGAAGAAGCAGGACGACCGTCTCGGCGACGCAGGCCGGCTTGGTCTCGCCCTCGATCTCGACGGTGTGGCTCACGATGAGCTGCTTGCCCGCCGGGATGTCGATGACCTCGGCGATCTTGACGTGCAGGCGGATGCGCTTGCCGACGAGCAGCGGCGTGGGGAAGCGGACCTTGTTGACGCCGTAGTTGAGCTTCGCCCCCGGGGTGCGCAGCGTGAAGACCTGGCTGCCGAGCCACGGGACGAGCGACAGGGTCAGGTAGCCGTGGGCGATCGTGCCGCCGAACGGGCCGTCCTTGGCCCGCTCCATGTCGACGTGGATCCACTGGTGGTCACCGGTGGCGTCCGCGAACTGGTTCACGCGGCGCTGGTCGATCATCACCCAGTCGCTGGTGCCGAGGTCGGTGCCTGCTGCTTCGGCAACCTCTTCGAACGTCGTGAACACCCGCATGGCTGACTCCTTCTCGACTGGCGTACTCCTGCACTGCCGACACTAGTGTCCTGCCGCCGGGCGCTTCCAGCGACCCGCCAGCCAGGGCAGCGCTCCGGTCGCTAGAAGCGCGATCCCCAGCGCCACCGGTGGTACGTCGACCCGCCCCGTCGCGATGCCGGCGACCGCCGCGAGGACCACCGTCAGTGCCCCCACCTGGGCGATGCGGGCCACGACGCCGCGGAGCACGGCCCGGTCGTCGTCGCGTCCGGGAGGTCCCAGGGCGGCGTGCCCGACGGCGACGTGGAAGACGAGCAGCGCCAGTGCGACCACGACGGTCGGCCCCAGCCGGACGTCCTCGACCACCGCGATCCACCACCCGGCCGTGCCCAGGACGGTCGACAGCGCGAACATGCTGTCGGGGAGGTCGGCCGTCGCCACGGCGAGCACCACCAGGACGACCGCGGGCCACCACGGCGACGTCGGTGCGGCCGCGCGGATGACCTGGGCGGCAATGACGACCGGTGCCACGATCGCCAGCCAGGCCAGCACGTTCGCCACGCTCAGGGTGCCGATGCGATGGCCCTGCCGGTCGCGGAAGGTGAGTCCGCTGGTGGTGCTCATCGGCGCCCCAGCCGTGGGACGGCGGAGCGCCGGGTCAGGTCGCGCAGAACCTGGTCGAGGCTGTGCGGCCCGGTCCACGTCACCACCGGGATGCCGAGGGACGCCATCTGGTCACGTTCGAGCCGACGCTGCAGCATGCGCAGGCGCCACGCGAGGGCCTCCTGCCCGGTCGTGCCCGGGCCGACGCCCTCGGCGAGCTCCTGCGGGAGGGTGTCGATGACGACCACGTCGATGCCGGCGCTGGTCAGCATCGCGACCTGCCGCGTCGACGCCGGCTCGATGAGGGGCGACAGCATCAGCGCGAGGGTGCCGGCGCCGAGGGCCTGTCGAGCGGCAAGCGCATCCTCGCCGCGAGCCGTGCCCGGCTCGATCAGCGACATCGTGTCCAGCAGTCGGCGCAGCTGCATCCGGCCCGACGCGGACGGCACGAAGCTCACGCCCCAGGCGCCGAACACCCGCATGCCGACCCGGTCGCCGCGACGCAGGAAGTGGTCGGCGAGCACGGCTGCTGCACGCACCGTCACGTCCATGCTGCTGTGGGCACCGTCGATCCCCTCGCTGTCCCCGACGTCGTTGACCGCATCGACGAGCACGACGACATGGGCGTCCTGGTCGGCGTAGGTCGCGGTGACGTGCAGGCGCCCCGTGCGGGCCGAGGTCGGCCAGTGGATCCGCCGCAACCGGTCGCCCGGTTCGAACGCCCGCACCTTCGCGAACTCGGTGCCCTCGCCCGGTCGACCGGCCCGCTCCATCCCGACCAGGCCGTGGGGGTGGGGTGCCGGCGCTGTGGAGTCGACGGGCTCCGTCGCGGGCAACACCGTCACCTGGAGCCCCGGGAACGCATCCGGCGTCCAGCGCCAGGCCCCCCAGGCGTCGTACGCCGTGACGACGGGGCCGCCGAGACGACGCCGTCCCCAACGGGTGGCGCGCAGGGCGATGTCCGTGGTCGCGGTGCCGTCCGGTGCGGCGACGAGTCGACCGTCCTCCGGTTCGACGTCGAGCCAGCGCTGGCCGGGGTGGAAGGCCGCGAGGGTGCCGCCGGGCGGCATGCCCGTCACGACCGTTCGCCAGCCGAACTCCTCGCTCTCGTGGACGGTCAGCGCTCCTTCGGTCGCGCGCGCGACCGGGACCTCGTCCGGCCGCGCCGCCTGCCCAGCGATCGCGACCAGCACCAGCGGTGAGGCAAGGAGTACGACGTCGACGCGGCCGAGCACGAGTCCGGCCACCAGCAGGCCGAAGCCCGCGACCACGGCGCGCAGGTGGGCATGCGTTGCGCGCCAGGGGTTCACCGGATCCGCTCCCTCGATGCAGCGGCCGGGGCCGGCACGTGGCCGAGGACCGACGTCACCACGGAGCGGCCGGACACGTCGCTCATCCACAGCTCGGGGCGGATCGTGATCCGGTGGGCGAGGGCCGGAACGGCGACCGCCTTCACGTCCTCCGGCGTCACGTAGTCGCGCCCAGCGATCACCGCGAAGGCACGCGACACCAGCATCAGGGCGAGGCCGCCGCGGGGCGACGACCCGACGAGCGTGTGGTGGTGGCTCCGCGTGGCACCGGCGAGTGCGACGCAGTAGCGCCCGACGTCCGGATCGACGGTGACGGTCTCGACCGCCCGCTGGATCGCCAGCAGTCCCTCGGCGTCGGTGACGGTCCGGACGGTCTGTTCCTCCTGGCCGCGGGCGAGGCGCCGACGCAGCACCTCCCACTCCTCGCCGGCCTCCGGGTAGCCGAACTCGACCCGCAGCAGGAACCGGTCGAGCTGGGCCTCGGGCAGGGGATAGGTGCCTTCGTACTCGATCGGGTTCGCCGTCGCGAGTACGTGGAAGGGTGCCGCCAGCGGGAAGGTCTCGCCCTCGACCGTCACCTGCCGCTCCTGCATCGCCTCCAGCAGGGCTGCCTGGGTCTTCGGTGGGGTCCGGTTGATCTCGTCGGCCAGCAGCAGGCCCGTGAACAACGGGCCGGCGCGGAACTCGAACTCCGACGTGCGCTGGTTGTAGATGAACGATCCGGTGAGGTCGGCCGGCAACAGGTCGGGGGTGAACTGTGCGCGCTTGAAGTCCAGCCCGAGCGCCTGCGCGAACGACCGCGCGGCCAGGGTCTTGCCCAGTCCCGGGAAGTCCTCGAGCAGCACGTGACCACCCGCCACGACTCCCGCCAGCACGAGCGTGAGGGCCTCCCGCTTGCCCACGACAGCCGTCTCGACCTCGTCGAGCACCTGCTGTGCCAGACGCGAGGCCTCGGCCGGACTCACAGCGCCTCGAGTGCGTCGAGGGTGGTCGCGAGGTCACGCCGGTAGCGGTCGGCCGAGTCGAGCGGTGGCGCATCCAGGAACCGTCGTACGACGGCGGGCAGGGCCGCCCGTGGATCGACATCGGCCGGCCCCGCGAGCACGGACGTCGTACTCAACAAGCGGTCGACGATGCCGACCAGCTGGGCGTGCACGGTGGCGGGATCACGAGCGCCCAGCAGTCGCGCGAGGTGGGTGAGCTCGAGGTCGTGGGCCCGGTTGTCGCGGACGTGGAGCGGCTCGTCCTCGGGCCATGCAGGGGAGACGACGTCGTTCGCGACGGCGATGGCGTAGACCAGCAACCCGCCCACGGCGACGGCTGCGCACACCCAGGCAACGATCATCGGTGGCCTCCCGGCGTTCGGCTGCGAAGTCCGTCGAGCAACGTGGCCAGGCAGGTCGCTGCCTCGTCGCGTTGCCGATCGGTGATCGGGTGGGACGAGAAGCGGGCCTCGCGGTAGAGGCCCGCGAGGCGGCCGATCACCTCCCCGTCGAGCGTGTACGACGACAGCACCCGCTCCACGAATTCGCTCGGGGTGTCGGCGGGGTTGCGCACGAACCACTCCGACTCGGACGCGTGCTCCAGGCGCAGCCAGGCCGCCACGATGCTGTTGCGCGCCGAACCGTGGGCGAGGTCGTCGAGCGCGCTGCCGAGCGCGTCGGCGAGGACCTCGTCGGTCTCGTCCTCGGGATCGGGTTGCGGGGACGGGAGCAGCGTGGGGCGCAGCTGGTCGCCGGACAGGCGTCGCCGCCGGAACGACATCCGCAGCCGGGCGACCAGGCCGATGACCAGGGCGACGAGGGCGGCCAGCAGGACCAGTGCGGCGAGTCGGCCCGACACCAGGGACGTGGGGTCGGCGCCGTCCCGGTCGTTCTCCTCGATCCGGTCCCGGTCGACGGCTTCCTCGTTGTCCTCGTCGGACTCGGGGATCGGGTCGTCCTCACGCTGTTCGACCCCGGTCCGGTCGTCCCGGGCGATCGACTGCAGGCCCTCGCCGGACGCGGTCACCAGCACGCAGAGAGCGAGGACCAGCGCGCCCGACGCCAGCAGCGCGCGCGACCCGTACCCCATGACGGGAGTCCCCATGGACGGAGGCTACGCCGCTCCGGGGTCCACGGACAGCGACCCCGGTTAGGTGAGGCTAAGCAAACGGGCGTACATTTCCGGATCGTGCTCGCCAACTTCCTGATCGGACTCCGCGAAGGCCTGGAGGCCGCGCTCGTGGTGAGCATCCTGGTGGCGTACCTCGTGAAGACCGGTCGGCGCGAGCTGCTGCCGCGGATCTGGCTCGGGGTCGGTGTCGCCGTCACGATCGCGCTGGCGTTCGGCGCGGCCCTCACCTTCGGCCCGCGCGGCCTGACCTTCGAGGCGCAGGAGGCCATCGGCGGGACCCTCTCGATCGTTGCCGTCGCCTTCGTGACCTGGATGATCTTCTGGATGGCCACGGCCGCCCGCGGACTGGGCGCGGAGCTGCGTGGCCAGATCGACCGGGCCGCCACCGGCAGCCGCTGGTCCCTGGCGCTGGTCGCCATGCTCGCCGTCGGACGTGAGGGCCTGGAGACGGCGTTGTTCCTCTGGGCGGCGACCGAGGCCGGCACCCGCGACGCCGCCGGCGTCGTGGCCCCGACCTGGGAGCCGCTGCTCGGCGCCACGCTCGGGATCCTCTGCGCCGTCGTCCTCGGCTACCTCATCTACCGGGGCGCGATCAGCCTCAACCTCTCGGTCTTCTTCACCTGGACCGGGGCGTTCCTGATCCTCGTGGCCGGAGGCGTCCTCGCCTACGGCATCCACGACCTGCAGGAGGCCGGGATCCTCCCGGGCCTGCACGACATCGCCTTCAACGTCTCGGCGACGATCCCACCGTCGTCCTGGTACGGAACCGTCCTCAAGGGCGTCTTCAACTTCTCACCGGTCACCACGAAATTCGAGGCCGCTGCCTGGCTCGCATACGTGCTCCCGGTCGGCGCCCTGTTCCTGATCCGCCCGCGACTCATCGCGTCCCGACCTGTTCGATCCCACCGCCCACTCCAGGAGAACTGACTCCATGCGCAAGACCCTGCTCGCCTCGCTGGCCACGCTGGCCGTCGTACCCGCCCTCGCCGCGTGCACCGAGAACGCGTCGACCGACGCGGAGGACGGCGACGCCCGGGCCCTCACGGTCGCCTCGAGCAAGGACGCCTGCGAGGTCTCGGCCTCGAGTGCTCCCGCCGGCACGATCAGCTTCGACGTCACCAACAGCGGCTCCGACGTCACCGAGTTCTACCTGCTGGCCGAGGACGGCCTCCGGATCATCGGCGAGGTCGAGAACATCGGGCCGAACCTGACCAAGACACTCACCGTGACCGTCCCCGCGGGTGGCTACGTCACGGCCTGCAAGCCCGGCATGGTCGGCGAGGGCATCCGTGCCGACTTCAAGGTCACCGGTTCCGACGAGAAGGTGACGGTCAGCGCCGACGAGGCCGAGCTCATCGAGCAGGCCACGAACAACTACCGCGCCTACGTCCAGGACCAGACCTCGCAGCTGCTGGTGAGGACGAAGGAATTCGTCGAGCTCTACAAGGCCGGCGACAAGGACGACGAGGCCCGGGCGCTCTACCCGGTCGCCCGCGAGCACTGGGAGCGGATCGAGACCGTCGCCGAGTCCTTCGGAGACCTCGACCCGAGGATGGATGCCCGCGAGGCCGACGTCGACTTCGCCGCCGGTGAGAAGTGGACCGGCTGGCACGCGATCGAGAAGGACCTGTGGCCGGCCCGTGCGGAGAAGTACGCCGCCTGGACGCCCCAGGAGCGCGCCACGTACGCCGACGACCTGCTGGCCAACACGGTCGAGCTCGACAAGCGGGTCCAGGCCACGGGTGCGGACGCGCTGGAGTACCCGCTCGACTCCATCGCCAACGGGTCGCGCGGCCTGCTCGAAGAGGTCGCGACCGGCAAGGTCACCGGCGAGGAGGAGTTCTGGTCGCGGACCGACCTGTGGGACTTCCAGGCCAACGTCGACGGCGCGCGGATCGCGTTCGAGGGCGTGCAGCCGGTGCTGGAGACCAAGGACCCCGAGCTCGCCCAGCAGCTGACCACCTGCTTCGCCGAGCTGGACGAACTGCTCGCCGGCCACCGCAAGGGTGAGGGCTTCGCCTTCTACGACGAGCTGAGCAAGGACGACGTCGACAAGCTCGCTGCCGCCGTCAACGCGCTCTCCGAGCCGCTGTCGCACCTCACCGCTGCGGTCGTCTCCTGACGATGGTGAGCCAGGTCAGCAGGCGTGGTCTCCTCGGCGGTGGCGTTGCCGCCGCCGGGGTTGCCGGGGCGTTCGTCGCGGGACGCGGCACCGCCGGTGAGGACGCGGGTACGGCAGCCGTGTCGTCGTACGCCTTCCGCGGGAAGCAGCAGGCGGGCATCGTCACGCCTGCCCAGGACCGGCTGCACTTCGTCGCGCTCGACGTCACCACCGAGGATCGCGACGAGCTGATCGGCCTGCTGAAGCAGTGGACCGAGGCAGCCGAGCGGATGACGCAGGGCGGTTCGGCCGGTCCGGTGGGACCCGTGTCCGGTGCGACCGACGTACCGCCGGACGACACCGGCGAGGCGATCGGCCTGCCGGCCAGCCGGCTCACGATCACGTTCGGCTTCGGCCCCACCCTGTTCCGGACCGCCGAGGGCAAGGACCGGTTCGGGATCGCCGACCAGCGCCCCGAGGCACTGGAGCCGCTGCCGCACTTCCGCGGCGACGTCGACGACCCGGCCCGCAGTGGCGGGGACATCTGCATCCAGGCCTGCGCCGACGACCCGCAGGTCGCCGTCCACGCCATCCGCAACCTGGTCCGGATGGGCTTCGGGGTCACCGCGGTGCGCTGGTCCCAGCTGGGCTTCGGCCGTACGTCGACCACGTCGACCAGCCAGTCGACGCCGCGCAACCTGTTCGGGTTCAAGGACGGCACCGCCAACGTGAAGGCCGAGGAGGCCCAGGCGCTCGCCGAGCACGTGTGGGTCGGCGAGGCCGACGACGAGGCCGCTGCGTGGCTGACGGGTGGGTCCTACCTCGTCACCCGCCGCATCAACATGACCATCGAGGTGTGGGACCGGCAGCCGCTCGGCGACCAGGAGCTGTTCGTCGGCCGCACCAAGGACGCCGGTGCGCCGCTGTCGGGCGGCGACGAATTCACCGACCCCGACTTCGACCTGCCGGGACGCAGCGGACCGATCATCCCTGCCGACGCGCACGTCCGGATCGTCCACCCGGACCAGAACGACGGTGTCCGGATGCTCCGGCGGGGTTACAACTTCGTCGACGGCAGCGACGACATCGGCGGTCTGAACGCCGGCCTGTTCTTCATCGCCTACGTCCGCGACCCGCGCACCCACTTCATCCCCGTGCAACGGCAGATGGCGTCCAGTGACGCGCTCATGGAGTACCTCCGGTTCACCGGTTCCGCGCTGTTCGCCGTACCTCCCGGCGTGGCCGCGGGGGAGTACGTCGGCCAGGGCCTGTTCGGGTGACCGACACCGCGTCCGGATCGCGTTCACCAGTTCGTAACAGTCTCCCGCGGCGGGTACTGTGGCCACTGGCACAGTGTCGTGCAAACCCTTTCACCCGCACGATCCTGTGAAGGACCTCGCTGTGACTTCTCGTCCCGTCGTACTCATCGCCGAAGAGCTGAGCCCCGCCACTGTCGAGGCGCTCGGCCCGGACTTCGAGATCCGCCACTGCAACGGTGCCGACCGCGCCGAGCTGCTGCCTGCCATCGCGGACGTCGACGCCATCCTGGTGCGGTCCGCGACGAAGGTGGACGCCGAGGCGCTCGCCGCGGCGAAGCGGCTCAAGGTCGTTGCTCGTGCCGGTGTGGGCCTCGACAACGTCGACGTGAAGGCAGCCACCCAGTCGGGCGTCATGGTCGTCAACGCGCCGACCTCCAACATCGTCTCCGCCGCCGAGCTCGCCGTCGCGCTGATGCTCGCCGCGGCCCGCCACGTGTCGCCGGCCCACGCCGCGCTCCGCAACGGCGAGTGGAAGCGCTCCAAGTACACCGGCATCGAGCTCTTCGAGAAGACCGTCGGCATCGTCGGCCTGGGCCGCATCGGCGTCCTCGTCGCCCAGCGCCTGTCCGCCTTCGGCATGTCCGTCATCGCCTACGACCCCTACGTGCAGGCCGGTCGCGCCGCGCAGATGGGGGTTCGCCTCGTCGACCTCGACACGCTGATGGCCGAGTCGGACTTCATGTCCGTGCACCTCCCCAAGACCCCCGAGACGGCTGGCCTGATCGGCGCCGAGCAGCTGGCCAAGGCCAAGTCGTCGCTCGTCCTGGTCAACGCCGCCCGCGGTGGCATCGTCGACGAGGCCGCGCTGTACGACGCCCTCAAGACCGGTCGCATCGCTGCCGCCGGCCTCGACGTGTTCGCCAAGGAGCCGTGCACCGACAGCCCGCTGTTCGAGCTGGAGAACGTCGTCGCGACGCCGCACCTCGGCGCCTCCACCGACGAGGCGCAGGAGAAGGCCGGCATCGCCGTCGCCAAGTCCGTCCGCCTCGCGCTCTCCGGTGAGCTCGTCCCCGATGCCGTCAACGTCCAGGGCGGCGTGATCGCCGAGGACGTGCGGCCCGGCATCTCCCTCACCGAGAAGCTCGGCCAGATCTTCACCGGTGTCGCCGGCGAGGTCGCCCAGCAGCTCGACGTCGAGGTCCGTGGCGAGATCGCCGAGCACGACGTCAAGGTGCTCGAGCTCGCTGCCCTCAAGGGTGTCTTCAGCAGCGTCGTCGAGGACCAGGTCTCCTACGTCAACGCGCCGCTCCTCGCTGCCGAGCGCGGCGTCGCCGTGCGCCTGGTCACCGAGAGCGAGAGCCCCGACCACCGCAACCTGATCACGCTCCGCGGCACCCTCGCCGACGGTGCGCAGGTGTCGGTCAGCGGCACGCTCGTCGGCATCCACCAGCGCGAGCGGCTCGTGGAGGTCAACGGCTACGACATCGACATCGAGCCCACCGACCACCTCGCCTTCTTCACCTACGTCGACCGCCCCGGCATGGTCGGCACCGTCGGCCAGGTCCTCGGCCAGGCGCAGGTCAACATCGCCGGCATGCAGGTCTCCCGCGAGACCAAGGGCGGCGAGGCGCTCGTCGCACTGTCCGTCGACTCCGCCATCCCGGCCGAGACCCTTGCCGAGATCGAGGCGGCCATCGAGGCCACCTCGATCCGAGCGGTGGATCTCGTTTAAGCCCGACTTGGGGTTTGTCACGCGCGAGTTGGGGTTTGTCACCTTCGAGTTGTGACTTGTCGACGTACGTCGC
>NZ_JBMCZA010000217.1:26190-26932 GCF_048654705.1 Nocardioides sp. CPCC 206348 | reverse complement strand
CCAGGCCGCCGCGATCCGGGTGACGGCTTCGACCAGTTGGGACGCGTCGACGGCATAGGGGATCCGCAGGTACCGGTCCAGGCCGCCTTCGGGGGCGAACGAGGGGCCGGGCGCCAGGAGTACGCCGTGCCGCTCGGCTTCGACGGAAAGGGCTGTCGCGCCCGCTGACGGGAGCTCGAGCCACAGCGCCATCCCGCCGGCCGGCATCCGGAAGGTCCACTCCGGCAGGGTCGACGCCAGGGCAGCGGCGAGGGCGTCGCGCTGTGTCCGGAGGCGGTCTCGCTGCAGGGCCACCATCGCGTCGTGGTCACCGTTGAGCAGCCGGGTCAGCACGAGCTGTTCCAGCACCGGTGCACCGAGGTCGAGACCGACCCGGGCGCGGGTGAGCCGGTCGACGAGTGCATGTGGTGCGCGGATCCAGCCCAGGCGCAGGCCACCCCACACGCTCTTGCTCGCGCTGCCCACGGTGACGGCGTCCTTGCTGAAGCACGCGAACGGACGAAGGGCCGGCGCGTCATCCAGGCGGAGCAGGTGGTGCGCCTCGTCGACCACCGCCGTCGCGCCGCTCCGGGCCAGCGCCTTCGCGTACGTCGCCCGCTCCTTCTCGCTCATCACCAGCCCGGTCGGGTTGTGGAAGTCGGGCATCACGTGCACGAGGCGCGGACCAGCCTTGCCCAGCACGTGGGCCACGGCGTCGAGGTCCCAGCCGGACGGATCGAGCGGGATCGACGCGAGTCGGCCA
>NZ_JBMCZA010000217.1:20902-26180 GCF_048654705.1 Nocardioides sp. CPCC 206348 | reverse complement strand
ACGGTGACGGCGTCCTTGCTGAAGCACGCGAACGGACGCAGGGCCGGCGCGTCATCCAGGCGGAGCAAGTGGTGTGCCTCGTCGACCACGGCCGTCGCGCCGCTCCGGGCCAGCGCCCTCGCGTACGTCGCCCGCTCCGCCTCGCTCATCACCAGTCCGGTCGGGTTGTGGAAGTCGGGCATCACGTGCACGAGTCGCGGACCGGCCTTGCCCAGCACGTGAGCCACGGCGTCGAGGTCCCAGCCGGACGGATCGAGGGGGATCGACGCGAGTCGGCCGCCGCCGGTCCGCAACGCCTGCACGGCGTTCGGATAGGTGGGTGACTCGACCAGCACCCGGTCCCGGGGGCCGACCAGCGCGCTGCCGATCACCGCGGTCGCGGCCAGCGCGCCCGGTGTGACGATGATCTGTTCCGGTGCGGTCGGCAGTCCGCGGGCGTCGTACGACGCCGCGATGGCGGCCTGCAGGGCGGGCATGCCGGCGGGGTAGTAGCCGTGGCCACCGAGGTGCGCGGGCAGCTCGGCCGCGGCATCGGCGTAGGCGGCAGCGATCCCCGGCGGCGCCGTGGCGGCTGCGCACACGAGGTCGATCACGCCCGCGCTGACGTCGGTCGGCCACAGGGCGCGGTCGAGGGCACGGGTCGGACCGCCCGGCAGGCGGGTGAAGGTCCCGCTGCCCTGCTGGGCCTGTGCGTAGGAGGTGTCCCGCAGGACGGCGTAGGCGCGGGTGACGGTGGTGCGGGAGACGCCGAGCGCCTCGGTCAGGTCGCGCTCGCTGGGCAGGCGCGTGCCGTAGGCGATCCGGCCGTCACCGATCAGCTCGCGCAGGGCATCGGCCAGGCCGACGTACGCGGGGGAGCGGTCGAAGGCGCCGACCAGCAGTGCGAGCCGGGACGCGGAGAGGGAAGTGGACTGCTCCATGCAGGCCACTGTATCCGGATTGGCTATTTGGCAACAGTCCAATCCGGTGGACAGTGGATGCATGTCCACGGCCGTCGAACCCTCCACCCCCACCCTGGTCCTGTCCGACCTCGGCCCCCTCGCGCAGCTCCGCGCCGGTCGTCTCGTACGACGCCTCGCGCAGCTGTTCCTCGGACTGGCGCTCTACGGGGTGAGCCTGGCCATGATGGTGCTGGGTGACATCGGCCTGGCGCCGTGGGACGTGCTCCACTCGGGCTTCATCCGCCACGTGCCGATCACCCTCGGCCAGGCGGTCGTGCTGTTCAGCTTCGTCGTGCTGGTGTTCTGGATCCCGCTCCGGGAGAAGCCCGGTGTCGGCACCATCGCGAACGCGCTCGTCGTGGGCATGTCCGCCGACGCGACGCTCGCCGTCCTCGACGCGCCCGACAACCTGGCGGCCCGGATCGGCCTGATGGTCGGCGGCGTCCTGCTGTGCGGCCTGGCCACGGCGCTCTACATCGGCGCCCAGCTGGGTCGCGGTCCGCGCGACGGGCTGATGACCGGCCTGCACCGCCGTACCGGCCTCTCCATCCGGCTGGTCCGCACCGTGCTCGAGGTCGGCGTGGTCGTGATCGGCCTGCTGCTCGGGGGCACCCTGGGCCTCGGGACCGTGGTCTTCGCGCTGACGATCGGCCCGATCGCCCAGTGGCTGATGCCGCTGTTCCTCATCGACCTGCGAGCCGACCTGCGAGCCGGCCTGCCAGCCGGCCTGCCGGCCGGCCTGCCCGGGGATGCCCCCGAGACTGCCCCTGAAATCGTCGGCTGACCCTGCATGAAGCGGGGGGTGGCTGGATAGGCTCCCCCTCATGACCACCGACGGTTCCCAGGCCTCCTCGTCAGCAAGTGCCCCCGAGCCCAGTCCGCTCGCTCCTCCGGAGCCCGTCCTGACGCTGACCGCGCCCGAGGCGGCCGCGCCCGTCGTCGAGACGGCCGCGCCGAAGATGGCCCCGCAGGTCGCGGCCGAGATGGTGCCCGAGCTCGATGCCAAGGTCGACAACTTCCTGACCGCGCTGACCAGCACCAAGGCCGGCAGTCCCGAGTTCGCCGCGCAGGCCGAGAACGTCCGCACCATGGGCGATGCGGACATCCGCAAGGCTGCCGAGACGTCCAACCGGATGCTCGACAAGCCGGTGACCGCGCTCAAGGAGGGCGGCATCTCGCAGGGCTCCAAGGTGGGCAAGACGCTGCTCGAGCTGCGCCGCACGGTCGAGGACCTCGACCCCGGCCAGGCGACGGGAGTCAAGAAGTTCTGGGACAAGCTGCCCTTCAACGACAAGATCGAGGACTACTTCCGCAAGTACCAGTCCTCGCAGAGCCAGCTCAACGGCATCCTGCACTCGCTGCGCAGCGGGCAGGACGAGCTGACCCGGGACAACGTCGCGCTCAACCTCGAGAAGACGAACCTGTGGTCGGTCATGGGTCGGCTCAACCAGTACATCTACGTCGCCGAGAAGCTCGACACGAAGTTGTCGGCCCGGATCGCCGAGCTCGAGCTCAGCGACCCGGACACGGCCAAGACGCTGTCGCAGGACGTGCTCTTCTACGTCCGCCAGAAGCACCAGGACCTGCTGACCCAGCTGGCCGTGTCGATCCAGGCCTACCTGGCGATCGACATCATCATCAAGAACAACATCGAGCTCATCAAGGGCGTCGACCGGGCCTCGACCACGACGATGTCGGCGCTGCGGACCGCCGTCATCGTTGCCCAGGCGCTGGGCAACCAGAAGCTCGTGCTCGACCAGATCACCGCGCTCAACACGACGACGTCGAACATGATCCAGCGCACCTCGGAGATGCTCAAGGAGAACTCCGCGGCGATCCAGGAGCAGGCGGCGTCCTCGACGATCGGCATGGAGCAGCTGCAGGCGGCGTTCGCCAACATCTACGCCACCATGGACTCGATCGACGAGTTCAAGCTCAAGGCCCTCGACAACATGTCGACGACGATCGGTGTCCTCGAGACCGAGGTGCAGAAGTCCAAGGCCTACATCGAGCGGGTGCAGCAGCACGACTCCCGCAACGCCGCCGGCACGCTCAACATCTCCTGATTCGGGCGACGAGCAGGCAGGACGAGCGTCGCGTGGGGATGAAGTCGTGGTGGCAACGGGCCCGGGGTTCCGGGAAGTTGGTGGAGTCGGGGTACGTCGTCCCGCCGGCCCCGACCGAGCAGGACATCCTTGCTGCCCTGAACCAGGTCAACGCCATGCTCCGCGAGGGCAACGCGCCGCCGGTGGTGATCTCGCGGGTGGTCCGGATCGCGCAGACGATCCACCAGACGCTGCCGCGGCTGCGGCAGCTCGGGCTCGGCAGCATGGAGAGCTACTCGGTCGTCGCGACGGCGACCGACTACCTCCCCGAGGCGGTCGGCGGCTACCTCCGGTTGCCGCGTGACTGGGCCGACACCCGGCCGATCGACGGCCACAAGACCGCGCTGCTGATCCTGATCGAGCAGCTCGAGCTGCTCGGATCGACGATGGACAAGATCTTCGATGCGGCGAACCGCGCGGACGCCCAGGCGCTGGTCGCCCACGGGCAGTTCCTCGCCGCGAAGTTCGGCCATGCATCCGACGGTGGCCCCGACCTCACCCTGGGAGCACCGTGAAGAACGCCGGTACGACGACCCTGGCCGCCGCACTCGAGGCACTCGTTGCTGCGGCTCGCGCCGCGGGT
Organism: Nocardioides sp. CPCC 206348; assembly: GCF_048654705.1. Taxonomy (NCBI): domain Bacteria; kingdom Bacillati; phylum Actinomycetota; class Actinomycetes; order Propionibacteriales; family Nocardioidaceae; genus Nocardioides; species Nocardioides sp. CPCC 206348. Next base: position 22,551 of record NZ_JBMCZA010000217.1, on the reverse strand, counting down.
GTCGACGAGACAGCTGCGCGCGCCGAGGGCGAGGCCGTTGCTGCGACGGTCTCCGAGCGCTCGCGTGGCGCGTTCGTGGTGTGGTCCGAGCAGACCGGACGCGCCGTGTCCGCCGAGGAGCACGCGCAGGCGGCCAAGCGCGGCAACCGGTTCCGCGCCGGCCCGACGCCGCTGATGGCGCAGCTGCTGCTGGCGAAGTCGACGCACTCGGCGGACTACGCCGGTGCGCTGGCCGACGTCGCGCTGGCCGGCAGCGCACTGGGGGAGCCCGGGCCGGACGCGATCGGTGCCGCCACGACCGTGACGACCGCGCAGCTCGGCGGTGGGTTCACCGCCCGCAATCTCGAAGGCCCCGCGTCGGGCAGGGGAGCGTTCGACCTGCCCGAGCGCCAGCCGGTTCCCGGCTTCGGTGACGACGTGCTCGAGCAGGTTCGTCGCGTCGGTGAGCAGGTACGACGCCAGCTGGGTGCGCTCGACGGCGCCGTCCCGGGCGACCCGTCGCTGGTTGAGGTGCGAGGTGCGCCAGCACCGAGCCTCGAAACCACCGAAGGCACACAGACCCAGGCCGCCGAGCCGGAGACCCCGGTGGTCGAGGAGCCCGAGCCGGAGGAGCCGACCAAGTCGGTCGAGGAGCTCCTTGCCGAGCTGGACGGCCTCACCGGCCTGAAGAACGTGAAGGGCGAGATCCACCGACAGGCCGCCGTACTCCGGGTGGAGGGGCTGCGGAAGAAGGCGGGTCTCGACACCCCGACCATCACCCGGCACCTCGTCTTCAACGGCAACCCCGGCACGGGCAAGACCACGGTCGCTCGCCTGGTGGCCGGCATCTACCGGGCGCTCGGGCTGCTCTCGAAGGGCCAGCTCGTCGAGTGCGACCGGTCGGAACTGGTCGCCGGCTACCTCGGACAGACCGCCCAGAAGACGGCCGAGCTGGTGAAGTCCGCCGAGGGTGGCGTGCTGTTCATCGACGAGGCGTACTCGCTCTCCGGGGACCAGTACGGCAAGGAAGCCATCGACACCCTGGTGAAGGAGATGGAGGACAAGCGCGACGACCTCGTCGTCATCGTCGCCGGGTACCCCCTCCCGATGGCCATCTTCATCTCGGAGAACCCGGGCCTCGAGAGCCGGTTCCGCACCACCATCGACTTCGCCGACTACACCGACGACGAGCTCGCCGAGATCTTCGCCGGGATGGCCAAGGGTGCCGACTACGACGTCGCCGAGCCCGTGCTCGCGCGGCTGCGCGAGATCCTGGCCGAGGCGCACCGTGGCCCGTCGTTCGGCAACGCGCGCTTCGTCCGCAACCTGCTGGAGGCGGCCATCGGCCACCACGCCTGGCGACTGCGGGAGGTCGCCGAGCCGACCCTCGAGCAGCTGCGCACGCTGGAGCCGGACGACCTGGTGGTCGACCCGAACGATCCTGCGGTGGTCGAGCCTGGCGAGACCCGGACCGAGGAGGGCGTCGTCGTACCGCCCGAGGATGCCGCGCCGGCCGAACCGGTCGACCCGTTCGGTGATGACGCCACGGCCGCCCGCCCGGCCCCTGAACCGACCCCGTTGGTCGAGCCTGTCGAGACCCAGGAGGAATCGTGAGCCAGACCGCCACCCCCCAGGCGGCACCGCCGCCCCCGGCCGCTGTCGCGAAGGCG
>NZ_JBMCZA010000217.1:20221-20854 GCF_048654705.1 Nocardioides sp. CPCC 206348 | reverse complement strand
CTGCTCAACCGCTGGCAGCTGATCGGCATGACCGTCGCCATCCTCTTCGGGGTGTTCAGCGCACTGATCCAGTTCGGCGCCTGGCAGTCCGACGGCCGTGCCGCTGACGACACCGAGCAGCTGGTCCGGGTCCAGGAGATCAAGTCGTCGCTGCTGCGAGCCGACGCCCTCGCCACCAACGCCTTCCTGGTCGGCGGTCTCGAGGACCCCGACCAGCGCAAGGAGTACGACGCCGCGCTGTCCTCCGTGCTCACGGAGATCGCGAATGCGGCGGAGTCCCAGCCGGCCGACCGCGAGGTGCTCGCGGCCCTGAATGTCGAGGTGGCCGACTACGCCACCGCTGTCGCCCAGGCGCGCAACAACAACCGCCTGGGCTACCCGATCGGTGCGGAGTACCTCAGAGGCGCGAGCAAGGAGTTGCGGTCCGACGCGATCCCGCTCATTGACAACATGGTGACCGCGAACACCGAGCGCACCGAGGACGCGATGGCTGGCCAGCACCCGATCTGGCTGGTGCTGCTCGGACTCGCCGTGCTCGTCGTGCTGGTCTGGCTGAACCGCGAGCTCGCGAAGCACTTCCACAGGCGGATCAACAAGGGCATCGCGTTCGCCGCGGTCATCGTGCTGGTGGTC
>NZ_JBMCZA010000217.1:19555-20211 GCF_048654705.1 Nocardioides sp. CPCC 206348 | reverse complement strand
AGGTGGCCGACTACGCCACCGCTGTCGCCCAGGCGCGCGACAACAACCGGCTGGGCTACCCGATCGGCGCGGAGTATCTCAGCGGCGCGAGCGTCGAGCTGAGGGCCGACGCGATCCCGCTCATCGACAACATGGTCACGGCCAACACCGAGCGCACCGAGGACGCGATGGCCGGTCAACACCCGTTCTGGCTGATGATTCTCGGTCTGGCCGCGCTGGTGGTGCTGGTCTGGCTGAACCGCGAGCTCGCGAAGCACTTCCACAGGCGGATTAACAAGGGCATCGCGGTGGCCGCGGTGATCGTCCTCGTGGTGACCGTGGTGACGGCCTTCGGCGCACTGGTCCGCGACAACTCCAACGACTCCCTGCTCGACGGCGAGCTCGCCACGGCGGTGTCGGAGTCGAACGCCCGAACGGCTGCGAATGACGCCAAGGCGAGCGAGAGCCTGCGACTGATCAAGCGGGTGCCCGGTGAGAGCTTGTCGGAGGCCGCCTGGGTGGCGTCCCGCGAGATCGTCGACAAGTCGGCGTCACGCGAGACCGTTGGCGCCTGGAACGACTACGTCGCGCAGCACGACGAGATCGTGGAGCTCGACAACGCCGGCCAGTGGGACGAGGCCGTCAAGCGGGCGACCGAGGCAAGGGGTGGTTCGACC
>NZ_JBMCZA010000217.1:18028-19460 GCF_048654705.1 Nocardioides sp. CPCC 206348 | reverse complement strand
TCCCGAGGTATCGGCGAACGACGGAGGGAATTCTCATGAGGTCGCTGCGCCGATTCTCCGCACCACTGGTGGCGGTCCTGTTCCTCGCCGGTTGTGGGTACGACGCCACGCCCCTCCCGAAGCCCGAGGCGGTCGACTCGTCGCCGGCCCCGCCCTCGAAGCCGGTCCAGTGCGACAACCCCCGTGAGTCGTACGCCCCGAGCAATGACCGGGCCGCCGCGCTCCAGCAGCTGAAGAACCGTGGCCGGCTCGTCGTCGGTGTCTCGGCCGACACGTTCCGGATGGGCTTCACCGACCCGCTGGACGGAGACCTCAAGGGCTTCGACATCGAGTTCGCCAAGGAGGTGGCCGACGCACTCGGCGTCACCCTGCAGCTGCGCGTGATCACCGCTGCCCAGCGGATCGAACTGCTCGACAAGGGCGAGATCGACATGGTCGCGCGCAACATGACGGTCAACTGCACGCGCTGGACTCAGGTCGCCTTCTCGGCGGTCTACTACAACGCCACCCAGAAGGTGCTGGTCCGTTCCGACGACGTCGCTGCCTACGAGAAGAGCGGCGTCGCTTCCCTCAAGGGCAAGCGGGTGTGCGCGCCGAAGGGTTCGACCAGCATCGACAACATCACCGAGAAGGCCGACGTCGAGGTCGTGGGAGCCGACAATCACACCGGCTGCCTGACGTTGTTCCAGAACGGTCAGGTCGACGCCATCACGGGCGATGACACCGTGCTGGCCGGACTTGCCGCGCAGGACCCTTATGCCGTCGTCCCGAAGCAGACGAAGCTGACCGATGAGCCGTACGGCCTGGCGGTCAACAAGGCCGACGTCGCGCTCGCAAGGTTCATCAACTCGGTCCTGGATGACATGCGGAGCGACGGTCGCTGGCAGTCGGCGTACAACAACTGGCTCGAGCCGTACCTGAAGGTCGACGCCACGCCTCCCACCCCTGACTACGGCCGGTGATCGTAGAGCAGGTGACCGCGATGACCGCCACTGCGCCGACCGCGCCCGGCAAGCTCGGGGACGCGCTGGATCCTGCTGCGATCCAGCGTTACCTGGGCGAGCTCGACGCGTGGTTGCGGGCGCGGCGGTCCGAGCTCGACGAGCTCGACCGGGCCGCGCTCGGTGCGGGACGGGGAGCCGAGCTCACCGGCGACATGTCGCTGGCCCTGGCGCTGTGGAAGGCGACGTCGGACCGGTACCAGCTGGTCTTCGCGACGTGGGACGGCGGGCGCGTGCTCACCCAGGAGCGGGAGCGGATCTCGGCGCTGATCTGGGGACGCCTCGACGGGGCGACCGAGCTTCCCGGTGGGCTGGCCGTGTCGTTGCCCGAGGCCGGGCGGCTGTGTGACGCGCTCACCGGACAGCTGCGCAGCCGGCTGGCGCTCGTGCCCGGCGCCGACGAGTCGGCCGCGCGGGTGCGCGAGCTGCGC
>NZ_JBMCZA010000217.1:17176-17961 GCF_048654705.1 Nocardioides sp. CPCC 206348 | reverse complement strand
GCGCGTGCCGAGCGCGGCGCCGACGTCGGCGGCCTGCTCGGTCCGATCGAGGCCGAGGCCACCACCTTCGAGCGCGACCTGATCGTCGGCAACGCACGCCGACGCGACGCCCGCAGCCAGGTGCTGTCGGCCCGTGAGCTGCGCGCCGACCTCGAGGCCCGCGAAGCCGCGCTCGAGAAGCTCGCGGCCACCTGCGTCGCGACCGTCGACCCGGCGCCGCGGTACGCCGTCCCCGACGTCGAGCTGCTCGGCCCGGTCCCGGTGACACCCGAGGAGATCGGCACCTACCTGCAGCGCCTTGACCGGGTGTCCCAGGCGTTCGAGGTCGTCCAGCACGCCTACTCCGACGCTCTCGAGGAGCACACCCAGCTCGTCGCCCTGCTCGACGCCTACGTCGCCAAGGCCCGTGCTGCGGGCGTGGCCGACCACCCCGACCTCGTCGAGAGCGAGCGCTCGGCCCGGGCGCTCCTCGAGCGACGCCCGTCGCCGATGGCCGTCGCCCGGCAACTCGTCACGACCTACCAGACCTGGCTAGCGAAAGAGAGCACCCGATGAGCGCAGGAGCCTGCACCCAACCCGGTTGCACGGGCAGCATCGTCGACGGCTACTGCGACGTGTGCGGCATGGCCGGGTCCGGTGGTACGGCGTCGCCCACCCCCGCCGCAGCCCCGGCCGCCACAGCAGCTGTGAGCAGTGCCGCCAACACCTGCCAGCAGCCCGGCTGCACCGGCCGGATCCTCGACGGCTACTGCGATGTCTGCGGCTCGCCGGCCGTACCGGGCGCG
>NZ_JBMCZA010000217.1:15255-17091 GCF_048654705.1 Nocardioides sp. CPCC 206348 | reverse complement strand
ACCGGGTCGCAGCGGATGCGGTCGGCCCGGCTCGGCGCCGGCCTCACCGTCGTACCGCCTGCGCCGCCGGTGGACGCTGCCAAGGCGATCATGGCCAACCCGCAGGTCCCCGAGGACAAGCGGAGCTGTTCCAAGTGCGGCAAGGCCGTCGGCCGCTCCATCGACGGCACACCCGGCCGGAGCGAGGGCTTCTGCCCCAACTGCGGCCAGCCGTTCTCCTTCACCCCCAAGCTGGTGTCGGGTGACCTCGTCGCCGGCCAGTACGAGGTCGCGGGCGCGCTCGCCCACGGTGGTCTCGGCTGGATCTACCTCGCCCGTGACCGCAACGTCTCCAACCGGTGGGTGGTGCTCAAGGGCCTGCTGAACTCCGGTGACCCCGACGCGCTCGCGGCAGCGATCGCCGAGCAGCAGTTCCTCGCGCAGGTCGAGCACCCGTTGATCGTCGAGATCTACAACTTCGTGACCCACGAAGGCGCCGGCTACATCGTCATGGAGTACGTCGGCGGCAAGTCGCTCAAGCAGATCCTGAAGCAGCGGATGTCGGCCAACAACGGCGACTACGACCCGCTGCCGGTCGACCAGGCGCTGGCCTACATCCTCGAGCTGCTGCCGGCCTTCCAGTACCTCCACGACCTCGGTCTCGTGTACTGCGACTTCAAGCCCGACAACATGATCCAGGTCGGCGACGCGATGAAGCTGATCGACCTCGGTGGCGTGCGCCGGATCGACGACCAGGAGTCGGCGATCTACGGCACGGTCGGCTACCAGGCGCCCGAGGTGGCCGAGGTCGGGCCGACCGTGGCCTCCGACATCTACACGATCGGCCGCACGCTCGTCGTGCTGACGATGGAGTTCCGCGGCTACCAGGGCACCTACCTGCACAGCCTGCCGCCGGTGGACGCGACGCCGCTCTTCCAGCAGTACGACTCGCTCTACCACCTGCTGGCCAAGTGCTGTGCGCCCGATCCGGCGGACCGGTTCGCCTCCGTGGACGAGCTGCGCACGCAGGTGCTCGGTGTCCTGCGCGAGGTCGTCGCCCGCCGCCGCCAGGGCACGGCGAGCACGTCGGCCTCCTCGGTGCTCTTCGAGTCGCCCGCGACGGCGCGCCCGATCACTGAGTGGAGCCAGCTGCCGAAGCTGCGCGAGGACACCACCGACCCGCAGTACAGCTGGCTCTCGACGATCAGCTCCGACGACCCGAAGCAGCGGCTCGCCGACCTGCTGCAGGCGCCCGAGGACAGCGCCGAGGTGTGGCTGGCGCGTGCCCGTGCGTCGCTGGACCTGGCGGACCCCGTGGCCGCGAAGTCGCACGCGCAGGCGCTGCTCGCCGACGACCCGTGGGAGTGGCGCGCGCTGTGGATCGAGGGCCTCGCTGCCGTCCAGGCCGAGGACTGGGAGACCGCGAAGGCGTCGTTCAACGCCGTCTACCAGCAGGTGCCCGGAGAGCTCGCGCCCAAGCTCGCGCTCGCCTTCGCGTGTGAGCGCGGCGGGCTGCCCGAGGTCTCCGAGGGCCTCTACCAGGTGTGCGCGTCCACGGACGCCGCCTACGTCCCGCCCTCGGCGTTCGGCATGGCGCGGGTGCGGGCGGGCCGCAAGGACACCGCAGGTGCGGTCGCCGCGCTCGACCTCGTCCCGACCACCAGCCGCGGTTACACCGAGAGCCGTCAGCAGCGCGCAGAGGTGTTGCTGTCGGGCGGGGGCCAGGACATTGCGGTTCTGGACCAGGCGATGCGCACCATCGAGACCTCCAGCGTCGACGGCCAGACCCGCCAGCGCTTCACCGTGCGGATCCTCAGCGAGGCCCTGCCCGTCGTGTCCGGCGCCGCCAAGGTGCCG
>NZ_JBMCZA010000217.1:14788-15210 GCF_048654705.1 Nocardioides sp. CPCC 206348 | reverse complement strand
GGAGTGCGCGACGGACTCGAGAACGCCCTGCGTTCGCTCGCCCGTGACAGCATCGACCTCAAGGAGCGGGTGGCCCTGGTCAACCAGGCCAACGCCGTCCGGAACTGGAGCCTCACGTGACCTGTCCCTCCTGCGGCGCCTCGGTCGCCGTCGGTGCCCGCTTCTGCGAGAGCTGCGGCGCGCAGATCGGCCAGCCGGACGTCGTACCGGCTGCGCCCGCGGCCGTCGACGACCATCCGCTGGGGGACGCTCCGATCAGCGCGCCGACGCGCAAGCCCGCGTCGGCGCTGCCGGACCCGCCGCCCGTGGGCCGCCGACCCTGCACGGAGTGCGGGGGAGAGGTCGGCCCCGACCTGTACTGCCTGGAGTGCGGCACCAAGGCGCCCAGCGAACGCGACCACTTCCGTGAGCAGCCGGCGTCC
>NZ_JBMCZA010000217.1:3930-14738 GCF_048654705.1 Nocardioides sp. CPCC 206348 | reverse complement strand
GCCGGCGCCGAACCGGGCTCCCGCGCGGTGCTCGTGGTGATGGACGGTGTCTCGAACTCCGTCGACTCCGACGTCGCCTCCCTCGCCGGCGCCCGCGCGGCGCGCGAGGTGCTGCGGATGCCCCTCCCCGCCGGCATGGGTACGACGGGAGGTCGTCAGGCAGCCGGCGCGAAGGTGCTGGCTGATGCCGCGGCAGCCGCGAACACCGCGATCATCGCCGTCACCGACCCCGACTCGACGAACCCCGCATCGGCGACGTTCAGCGCCGCCGTCCTCGAGGGACGCCAGGTCAGCTGGGCCAACATCGGCGACTCCCGCACGTACTGGCTGCCCGACGCCGGAACGCCGGTCCAGCTGAGCGTCGACGACTCGGTGGCCCAGGAGCAGATCGCCGGCGGCATCGCCCGCGAGGTGGCCGAGACGGGTCCGCAGGCGCACGCGATCACCAAGTGGCTGGGCCGGGACTCGGAGAACTTCGTCCCCACGGGCGGAACCGTCGAGCTCACCGAGTCCGGCTGGTTGCTCGCCTGCTCCGACGGGTTGTGGAACTACTGCTCCACGCCCGAGGCGATGGCCGAGCAGGTGCGCGCCGCAGCCACCAGCGATCCGGCCGCCCTCGCACTGGCCCTGGTCGCCTTCGCCAACAGCTGCGGCGGCCACGACAACATCACTGCAGCGCTTGCCCGAGTCGATGTCACCGTCGATCCATCAGCGCTCGGGCACAATGACCAGACCCCAACGCCCGCCGAGCCGGGCACCCCAGGAGGAGAGCCGACCGATGGCTGAGTTCACCGCTGCCGTCTACCAGAACGAGTTCCTCGCTGACGGCGGGACCGACGTCAACGCGATCGTGACGGTCACCTGCAAGGGCGCCGGCACGGCCGGGCAGTCCGGGTCGGGTGCTGCCGGCGAGATCATCATCGTCGACACCTCCGGATCGATGGGGCCGGCCACGATGGCGGCCGCCAAGGACGCCGCCCAGGCCGCCGTCGCCGAGATCGTCGACGGCACCTGGTTCGCCGTCATCGCCGGTGCCGACCGCGCGATGCTGGCCTACCCGCAGGTCGCCAGCGGTCCCGGCATGATCCGGATGGACGAGCGGGCGCGAGCCGACGCCTCGGCCGCCATCGCCCGCTTCGTCGGCAGCGGTGGTACGGCGATCAGCACCTGGCTCGACCTCGCCGGGCAGCTCTTCAACTCGGTCCCCGAGGTCACCCAGCGCCACGTCCTGCTGCTCACCGACGGTGAGAACCGCGAGCGGCCGGGCCGCCTCGACGAGGCCATCAACCGCGCGACCGGCTACTTCCAGGCCGACTGCCGCGGCGCGGGCACCGACTGGCAGGTCGCGGAGATCCGGCGGATCTCGCAGGCCCTGCTCGGCACCGTCGACATCATTCCGCGGCCCGACCAGATGAAGGCCCAGTTCCAGGAGATCATGCGCGCCGCGATGTCGCGCGGTGTCGCGGACGCCTCGCTCCGGGTCTGGACGCCGCAGGGCTCGCAGGTGCTGTTCGTCCGCCAGGTCTCGCCGACCGTCGAGGACCTCACCAACCGCCGTACGCCGGTCAACCCGCTCACGGGCGACTACCCGACGGGCGCGTGGGCCGACGAGTCCCGCGACTACCACGTCGCGGTCCGGGTGCCGGCCAAGGCGATCGGCCAGGAGCAGCTGGCCGCGCGCGTTCAGCTCGCGCTCGGCGACGACGTCGTCACGCAGGCGCTGGTGAAGGCCACCTGGTCCAACAACTCCGAGCTCACCACCCGGATCGACCAGCAGGTCGCCCACTACACCGGGCAGGCCGAGCTGGCCGACATGATCCAGGAGGGCCTGGCCGCCAAGGCCGCCGGCGACGAGGCGACCGCGACGACCAAGCTCGGCCGCGCCGTCCAGCTCGCCGCCGAGACCGGCAACGACGAGGCGACCAGCAAGCTGAAGAAGGTCGTCGACGTCGACAACGAGAAGGAAGGCACGGTGCGCCTGAAGCGGTCGGTCGAGAAGGCCGACGAGATGGCGCTCGACACCGCGTCGACGAAGACGACACGGATCCGCAAGGAGACCCCATGAGCACCTGCCCGTCCGGGCACGACTCGGCCTCCGACGACTACTGCGACGTCTGCGGCCTGCCGATTCCTGCGGGCGGCAGCGCCAGTGCGCCGTCCGCGCCTGCCGACGTACCGGCAGACGACGCGCCCGCCGACGCCGCCGCGACGGCCTGCCCGAACTGCCAGGCCATCAATCCGCCGAACGCACTGTTCTGCGAGGCCTGCGGCTACGACTTCACGACCGGATCGATGCCGCGACCGTTCACGCCGCCCTCGATCCTCGACCTCGGCTCCCCGGATGCCGGTACGGCGGAGGCGAAGCCTGCTGCGGCCGCTGACCCCGCTCCCGTCGCTCCGGTCGCCACCCCGCTCGCACCGCCCCTGAAGGAGTCGTGGGTGGCCGAGATCTGGATCGACCCGGACTGGTACGCCGACCAGGAGTCCACGGACCCGCTGCCGTCCGCGGGGGTGCCGGTCGTCGTACAGCTGAAGACGACGTCGATCCTCGTGGGGCGCACGTCGCGCAGCCGCGGCATCCACCCGGACATCGACCTGGTCGCCGACAACGGCATCAGCCGCCGGCACTGCCAGCTGACCACCGACGGCACCCGCTGGTGGGTCGAGGACCTCGGCTCGTCCAACGGCACCTACCTCGGCACCATCGGGTCGCTGCCCAAGGACCCGATCCCGGCGGGGGAGAAGCGCGAGATCGGCCCCGACGGACGGGTCTTCCTCGGTGCCTGGACCCGCCTCGTCGTACGCAAGGCGACCCCGGGCGAATTCTGACCCGCTGGTCGAGGAGGTTGCCCTGCAACCGTCTCGAGGTCCGTCAGCGACGCGTGGCGATCAACGCTGACGCGTCGGCCGCGACCATCACCTCGACGGTCGTGAACCGGTCGTCCGTGAGCCACTGCTCGCGCAGCGTGTCGACCCGGCCGCCGGTGATCGGCGGCCACATCTCGCACGGGAAGAAGTCGTCCAGCACCACGATGCCGCCGGGCTCGACCAGGTCGGCGATCTTGTCGACCTGGACGGCGGACGGGTCGCCCGAGTCGAGGAAGAGCAGCGAGAACGGGCCCTTGTCCATCAGCGTCGACCAGTCGGCGGCCAGCACGTCGACCAGCGGGTCGTCGGTGAAGATCTCGGTCGCCGCGGCGGCGAGCTTGGGGTTGAGCTCGGCGGTGATGATCCGCGCCTTGTCGTTGCGGACGCCGGAGCGCAGCCACGCCGTACCGACGCCGCATCCTGTGCCGAACTCGGCCATCAGGCCCTCGCGGGTCGCCGCGAGGGTGGCCAGGAGCCGGCCGGTCTCGTTGCGACAGAACGCCACGTAGCCCGCCCGCCGGCACACGTCGAAGGCGCGGCTGACCACATCGGGCAAGTCGGGGGGCGCGCTCATGCATCGAGTCTTACATCCGGTGTCTCAGATGTTGTGACGGCGATCTCGTATGTCGAAACCTGCCCGGATGGCGGAATCGGCCTGACAGGCACCGGGACGTCCGGCTATGGTTCTCCCATCATGCGTGGCGCCCTTCTCGTAATCGGCTGCCGCGGCGAGGCCTGAAGAAGGCCACCTCGCCGCGGTGACTGCGGCGATCCCTTGATCCTCCGCCAACACGGCCTTCGATCCAGATTCGAAGCCTTGGCGCATCTCCGACGCACCGCGGCGGGACACACCGATCGGCAACAAACGCGATCCGTATCCCCGACGCAGTCGACTCCCGTGAGATCCACGAGCTGACGCCCACCCGCCGCGGTGGGGGACGCCAGGGCGACCACCACACGGAAGACGACCCGACATGTTCACGACCACGCACCGCACCTCGACCTCCGGCGACTTCTCCGGGACCGAGTGGGGCCCCGCCCGCCACGATCCGGAGCACCCGCTGCACACGGCCCTGCTCGACACCGACCCGTTCGGGGCGGTTGCCCTGCGAGACGGCGACGACGCTCGTCCCGACGACAACTAATCTCTACGCACATGACCGAATCCTCTGCTGCAGCCGGCTCCGTCACCTCCACGACCGGCCAGGTCAACCTCGCCGTCATCGCTGGTGACGGCATCGGGCCGGAGGTCACCGCCGAGGCGCTCAAGGTGCTCGAGGTGGCCGCGCCTGCCGAGGTGAAGTTCGCCCAGACGGCCTACGACCTGGGTGCCGAGAACTACCTCGCGACCGGCGAGGTGCTCCCGGACACGGTGCTGGAGGAGATCCGTCACCAGGACGCCATCCTGCTCGGCGCCGTCGGCGGCAAGCCGAACGACCCGAACCTGCCGCCCGGCATCCTCGAGCGTGGCCTGCTGCTGCGTCTGCGCTTCGAGCTCGACCACTACGTCAACTTGCGGCCCTCGCAGCTGTTCCCCGGCGCGACGTCGCCGCTGTCCGACGCCGTGCTCGGCAAGGGCGACATCGACTTCGTCGTGGTCCGTGAGGGCACCGAGGGCCCGTACACCGGCAACGGCGGCGCGCTGCGCGTCGGCACGCCGGCCGAGGTGGCCACCGAGGTCTCGGTCAACACCGCGTTCGGTGTGGAGCGGGTCATCCGTGACGCCTTCGCCCGGGCCCGGAAGCGCCCGCGCAAGAAGCTGACGCTGGTCCACAAGACCAACGTGCTGGTCAACGCCGGCTCCGTCTGGTGGCGCCTGTTCGAAGAGGTCGCCAAGGAGTTCCCCGACGTCACGACCGACTACAGCCACATCGACGCCGTGATGATCTACCTGACCACGGACCCGCAGCGCTTCGACGTGATCGTCACCGACAACCTGTTCGGCGACATCATCACCGACCTCGCCGCCGCCATCACCGGTGGCATCGGCCTGGCCGCCTCCGGCAACGTCAACCCCGACCGCACCGCGCCGTCGATGTTCGAGCCGGTCCACGGCTCGGCACCCGACATCGCCGGCCAGCAGATCGCCGACCCGACGGCCGCGATCCTGTCCGGTGCCCTGCTGCTCGACCACCTCGGACATCCCGAGGCCGCGGCACGCATCGAGACCGCCGTGCTCGCGGACCTCGCTGCGCGCACCCCGGGCCAGTCGCGTCGTACGCCCGAGGTGGGCGACGCGATCGCTGCCCGAGTAGCCGGCTGACCGCCGAGGCCTCAGCGCACTGAGCTTGCCTCGGCGGAATTCGCACTCCGGCGAGGGCAAGAGGGTCCTCGCCGTTTCGCGCCGAGTTAATGAGGACTAACCTGATGACCATGCAGATCACCACCACTCTTTCTGCGGAACAGACCGACGACGCGCGGCTGGCAGAGATCCTGTCCAATCCGGGCTTCGGCGTGCACTTCTCCGACCACATGTTCACCGTCGAATGGACCCCCGAGAAGGGTTGGTACGACGCCCGGATCACGCCCTACGGCCCGATCACCCTGGACCCGGCTGCGGCCGTCCTGCACTACGCGCAGGAGACGTTCGAGGGCATGAAGGCCTACCGGCACGCCGACGACTCGCTGTGGCTGTTCCGGCCCGAGGCGAACGCCGAGCGGATGAAGCGGTCCAGCCAGCGCCTTGCGCTGCCGGTCCTCGAGCCGGCCGACTTCGTGCAGGCCGTGGAGGAACTGGTCAAGGTCGACGCCCGCTGGGTCCCCGGCAACCCCGACGGTGGCGAGAAGAGCCTGTACCTGCGGCCGTTCATGTTCGCCTCCGAGAAGTTCCTCGGCGTGCGACCGGCCCAACACGTCACGTTCATGGTGATCTCCAGCCCCGCCGGCGCGTACTTCAAGGGTGGCATCAAGCCCGTCACGCTCTGGCTCACCGAGGAGTACACCCGCGCCGGGCGCGGTGGCATGGGCGCGGCCAAGACGGGCGGCAACTACGCCAGCTCGCTGGTCGCACAGCAGGAGGCCTACGCCCAGGGCTGCGACCAGGTCGTGTTCCTCGACGCCCAGGAGGGCAAGTACGTCGAGGAGCTCGGCGGGATGAACATGTACTTCGTCTACGACGACGGCTCCATCGTCACGCCCGAGACCGGCACCATCCTCGAAGGCATCACCCGCGCCTCGATCATCGAGCTCGCAGGGAAGATGGGCCACCAGGTCACCGAGCGCCGGTTCGGCATCGACGAGTGGCGCGAGGGCGTCACCAGCGGCCGGATCACCGAGATCTTCGCCTGCGGCACCGCTGCGGTCGTCACGCCGGTCGGCTCGCTCAAGACCAAGGACGGCGAGGTCCCGGCACCCGCGAGCCAGGACCTCACCATGCGGATCCGCGAAGCACTCGTCGGCGTCCAGCTCGGACGCAACGACGACACCTTCGGGTGGATGCACCCGATCGTGTAGCTCGCTGGCGCGCCCTCCGGGGTGGTGAAACCGCGGTGATGCCGCGGTGAAACCGGCAGCCAGCACGCTCCTTCCATGAGCCGGGTCGATCCCCGGCCGAGAAGGAGCAACCATGACTGCCATCCCCGCAGTGCACGCCACCGGCCTGGTGAAGACCTTCGGCGCGTTTCATGCCGTCGACGGCATCGACCTCGAGGTCCGCCAGGGCGAGATCTACGGCGTGCTGGGCCCGAACGGCGCCGGCAAGACCACGACCCTGAAGATGCTCGCCACGCTGCTGTCGATCGACGGCGGCCACGCGGAGATCTTCGGGATCGACGTACGACGCGAGCCGCACCGGATTCGCCAGCTGGTCGGCGTCACCGGGCAGTACGCCTCGGTCGACGAGAACCTGACCGGGACCGAGAACCTGATGCTGTTCGCCCGCCTGCTCGGCCAGTCGACGACGCAGGCGCGTCGTACGGCTGCCGACCTGCTGGGCAGGTTCGACCTCGACGAGGCGGCCGACCGCCAGATCCAGAGCTTCTCCGGCGGCATGCGTCGCCGGCTCGACCTCGCCGCATCGCTCATCGCGCGCCCGCCCCTGATCTTCCTCGACGAGCCCACGACCGGGCTCGACCCGCGTACCCGCGGGCAGATGTGGGACACGATTCGCGAGCTCGTCACCCAGGGGTCGACGATCCTGCTGACCACGCAGTACCTCGACGAGGCCGACCAGCTCGCCGACCGGATCGCCGTCATCGACCGCGGCCGGAAGGTCGCCGAGGGCACGCCCGACCAGCTCAAGGAGAGCGTCGGCACCTCGACGCTGCACCTGCGTGTCGCGGACCGCGAGCAGACCGCCCAGGCAGCAGCGATCGTCGAGGCAGTCCTCGGCGAGGCGCCCGTCCTGACCCCGGAGGCCGGGGGACTGAACATCGCACTCACCGACGCCAACCGCACGGCCGATGTCCTCATCGCCCTGCGCCAGGGCGACGTCGACATCACGACCGCTGCCGTCCGCCAACCCACCCTCGACGAGGTCTTCCTGACCCTCACCGGTCACCACGCCGAGGACGACCACGAGGAGGTGGCCTGATGACCACGCTGCTGCCCGATCTTCCCGACACCGCGACGGCGACCGCGATCCCCACGGGTGGCGGCCACGACCTGGCCGCACGCCCGTCGCTGCGCGACACCGTCCACCAGACCCTGGCCATGGCCTGGCGTGCGACGAAGAAGATGCGCCGCAACCCGGAGCAGTTCTTCGACGTCACGCTGCAGCCGATCCTGTTCACCGCGATGTTCGCCTACATCTTCGGTGGCGCGATCTCCGGATCCGTGGCCGACTACCTGCCCCTGATCATTCCGGGCATCCTCGCGCAGACCGCCCTGACCGCCTGCATGGCGACCGGGATCCAGATGCGCGAGGACATGGACAAGGGTGTCTTCGACCGCTTCAAGTCGCTGCCGATCGCCCGGATCGCCCCGCTCGCGGGGCCGATGCTGGCCGACGTGCTCCGCTACGGCACGGCCGCGACCATCACCATCCTCGTCGGCCTCGCCATGGGCTACCGCCCCGGCGGCGGCGTCCTCGGGGTCGCTGCCGGCTGGGCGCTCACGATCTTCGCCGGATGGTCCCTGTCGTGGATCTTCTGCTGGCTCGGCACCATCGCCCGGTCAGCCCAGGCGGTCCAGGGCATCGGGATGATGATCATGTTCCCGCTGACGTTCCTGTCCAACGCGTTCGTCCCGATGGACACGCTCCCGGGCTGGCTCGAGGCCTTCGTCAAGATCAACCCGGTCTCCCACGTGGTGACGGCGGTGCGTGACCTGATGAACGACGGCAATGTCACCGGCCAGGTCGGCTGGGCGCTGCTCGGTTGTGCGGCGGTCGTCGCGATCTTCGCGCCCCTGGCGGTACGGACCTACTCCCGCAAGATGTAGCCGGCCCGGATCAGAGAACGCGCAGCACGGCGGCGCGGGCCTCGACCAGCAGGTCGGGTCCGCGCCGTTCGCCGTACTCGGCCTCGACGGCCGCCAGCACGCCGGGCGCGCGTTCCTCGCACAGGGCCCGCGCCCGGTTCCACTGCATCGTCGGCGCGAACCGGTAGTAGGAGAACCGGTCGGCCAGCACCAGCACCCGCACGGCGTCGTCGGCCGGCCGGTCCGTGCGGAGCAGGGCCCACAGGCCGAGTCCGAAGAGCACCAGTCCGGCCACGGGAAAGTCCATGAACGGCCGTTCCGGGTCCAGCGCGTCGAGCGCCTTGGCCGCCAGTGAGGACCGCAGGTCGGAACCGTCCCCGTCCTGCCCGTGGAGGGCGAACGCCGAGACGGCTGCGGCCTCGCCGGAGATCGCCCACGGGGTGACCTGCTCCTCCGAGCCCGGCAGGCGCATCGCCAGGCTCGCCTCGGCGGCCGCGCGGTGCAGCCGCAGGCCCTCGCCGACATCATCGAGCGCGAGCGCGAGCTCGGCGCGGGTGCGCATGATGGTGACATCACCGCCGGGCAGGCCCGTGGGCGCGATGGCGGCGAGCTCGGCGATCTGGGCGGAGGCCCCCGCCAGGTCGCCGCGGATCATGGTCGAGGTCGCCACGATCGCACGGTTCTGGACGGCGTCGTCCACGGCGCCGAGCCTCTCGAGCACCGGCAGCGCGAGCAGGGCGTGCTCGGAGGCACGCTCGGCGTCGCCGAGCTGGGCGTGCAGCTCCGCCAGCTGGGCGTTGATCATCGCGCGCCGCCAGGGGCCCTCCTCGTCGTGGACGAGTGGCAGTGCCTGACGCAGGGCGTCGAGGGCGCCGCGGGGGTCGCCGTTGTTCTCCCACTGGTGGGCGGCCCACTGCAGCGCGAGGCAGCGCACCCAGGTGTCGGGCTCGTCGATCAGGTGGGTGAGGTCGGTGGCGACACCCTCGGACTGGGCAAGGGTCACCCGAACGAGGGCTGCCAGGGCCGGGCTCGCCGTGTCGTGGCCGAGCGCCTCCAGCTGTCCGGTGAGCTGTTCGGCACCGTCGGAGCCGGTGAACCGCACGCTGAAGAGCGTGACGCACAACGCGGAGCGTGCGGTGTCGGTCAGGGCCGGCGACACCTCCCAACCGTCGAGCGCCCGGCCCACGGCCGGCGCGACGGCCATGGTGCGGAAGTGGTCACCGCTGATCGACCAGTAGCCACCCAGGGTCGCGAACAGCACGGCCACGGCGTCCTGGTCGCCTGCGGCGATGGCCTCCCGCAGGACGTCGGCGAGGTTCGTCTCCTCCTCGCGGACCCGGTCCATCGCCTCGACCTGGCCGGTGCTGAACAGCCGCCGCCCTTCACGACCTGCGAGCTCGACGGCCCACGCCTGCAGGGCATTCGCCACCTTGTCGGACTCGCCGGCCGCCTCCCGCTGCAGACGGCCGAACTCGCGGACCGTCTCGAGCATCCGGAAGCGGGTGCCGTGGTCGGTGTCGGTGACGACGATCAGCGACTGCTCGACGAGGTCCTCGACGGTCTCGAGGGCGTCGTCGCCCAGGAGGGCGCCGGCCGCCTCGAGCGTGAACCCGTCGTGGAAGGCAGCGAGGTAGCGCAACGCGCGGCGCTCGCGCTCCTCGAGCAGGTTCCACGACCAGTCGATCACGGCAAGGAGGGTCTGGTGACGATCCGGCGCGCTGCGGTCGCCGCCGCGCAGCAGTGCGAACCGGTCGTCGAGGCGCCGCGCGATCTCGCCGGGCTGCATCACGCGGACCTTGGCCGCGGCCAGTTCGATCGCCAGGGGCAGGCCGTCGAGGCGATCGACGACGGCGCGCACCTCGGTCTCGTCGAGCCGGACCCCCGAGCGGGCCGCAGCGGCACGGGTGCAGAACAGCTCGACCGCGTCGGCGGTGCCCAGGTGCGGGAGCAGGTGGACGTGCTCGGCAGCGATGGCCAGCGGCGCGCGGGTCGTCGTGAGGACGCGCAGTTCGCGCGTGGTGGCCACCAGGAACGCCACGAGGTCGGCGACGGCAGCGACGATGTGCTCGCAGTTGTCGAGAACGAGGAGGGTCGGCGCCTGGTCCAGGTGGTGGGCGATCCGGGCGCGCACGTCGGCACGCTGCTCCGCCGTGAGGGCACGACGGCCGCTGACCGAGTCGCGGACCCCGAGTGCCGAGCCGACCTCGCCCACGAGGTCCTCGGGTGTCGTGACACCGACCAGTTCGATGAAGTGCACGACCGGCTGCCCGGCGGCCTGTGCGACCGTGTGCGCAAGACGCGTCTTGCCCAGTCCGCCGGGGCCGACGATCGAGACGACGCGCGCGCTGGTGAGGAGGCCACTGATGGCGCGCAGGTCGTCATCGCGTCCGAGCAGGGGCCCGGCGCCGTACCGCACCCCCTCGCGCACCGGGCTGTCCAGCGCCAGCAGCTCACGGTGCACACGCTGGAGGTCCGGGCCGGGATCGGCACCGAGGCGATCCCGAACGGCCCGGCGGTGCTGCTCGAACCGGTGGAGTGCGGCTGCCGGGCCCCGCACAGCGGCTTCGGCGCGCAGCAGGTCG
>NZ_JBMCZA010000217.1:0-3879 GCF_048654705.1 Nocardioides sp. CPCC 206348 | reverse complement strand
GCCTCCAGCGCAGGGAGTGCTTCGGCGTGCCGACCCGATCGTTCGAGGGCGCGGGCTCGCACCATGGCAGCTGCGTGCAGGTCGATCCGGGCGCGTCGTCGTACGTCGGCGAGGGGGCCGCGATCAGTCTCCGCGACACCGTCGGGTGCGAGGGCGAGCGCCTCCTCGGCGTGGCGGAGAGCGGCCGCCGGGTCCTCCGCCAGGGCTGCACGCGCGAGCTGTGCGCAGCGCCCCAGGTGCAGGGCATCGACCAGGGTCGGAGCGATCTGGAGTCGGTAGCCGTCGCCGTCGGTCAGGAGCGTGTCCGCACCGATGGTGGACCGGACCCGTGACACCAGCACCTGCAGGGCCTTGGCCGGGTTCGCAGGAACGTTCTCGTCCCAGACCAGGTCGACCAGGCGATCGGTGTGCACGGTGCGACCAGCGTCGACCAGCGCTGCGAGCAGCGCCTGCGCGCGATCACCCGGAATCGTCCTGCCGTCCCACCGCACGCCGTCGAGGAGCGTCAGGCGGCCGGGCACATCGGCAGTCTAGGAGGGTCCGGCACACCAGAAGTCGATGAGCGCTGCGGAGACCTCGGCCGGGTGCGTCACGACCAGTCCGTGATCGGCCCCGGGTACGACGACGTCGGTGGCGCCCGGGAACCAGCCGAGCACCGTGGTCCGCACCTGCGCCCACCACGGGCCGCTGTCGCCTGCACCCACGTGCAGCACGGGCGAGCTGATCCGGCGGGCGTCCTCGGCCGTGAAGGTCCACCCCAGCAGCGCAGGAAGGTCCTGCTCGAAGAACGTGCGGGCGTCGCGACGCATCTGCGCGCGGGCGTCGGGCACGTGGGGTTCGAGCGCCGCCCACCAGTCGGGCGTCGTGGTCCGGTCCCAGAAGGCCTCCAGGGCTGCGGAGGGACCTTGCTCGGCGCAGAGGGACATCAGGTCGACGCACACCCCGACGAACTCGTCGCGGTGGCTGGTGATCAGCGGTGGCGGTTCGATGAGCGTGGTGCTGCGGACCGCGGTGGGAGCCAGCAGTGCCAGTTCCAGGGCAACGGCGGCCGAGTAGGAGTAGCCGACGACGTCCACGGCCGGGAGGTGCAGGGAATCCAGCAGCGCGACGCAGTCGGCGGCATCCCGCGCGATCGTGCCCGGGAGGTCGGGGCCGTCGCCGGTGTAGCCGCGGCGCCGCGGGAGGACCCGGCGGCGTCCGGCCAGGGCAGGTTCGCTGGCCAGCGGCAGCAGCTCGTCGGCACCCAGCCCGGTCTGGATGAACAACACGGCGTCGCCGGCGCCCAGGTCCAGGAACGACATGGCCCATCGTCCCACGACCGGTGTCGGCGGAGGGTGCTTCACTGGCGGTCATGGCGCACCCGATCATGTTCAGCGACGACGACCCGGGTCTCCGCGAGCTCCGGTCGATCTGCCTGGCCCTGCCCGGAGCCGAGGAGAGGGTCAGCCACGGCCGGCCCACCTTCCGCGCCGGCAAGATCTTCGCGGCGTTCGGTGGCTCCGAGAAGCTCCGGCCGGGTGACCACCGGATGGTGCCGAGCGCCTTCATCTTCACGCCCGACAGCGTCGACCTGCCCGCCATCGACGAGGACGACCGCTTCTTCGTACCTGCCTACTACGGGCCGTACGGCGGCCGGGCCATCGACCTTGCCGCACCGGGCATCGACTGGGCGGAGATCGCCGAGCTGGCCGACGCGTCGTACCGGCGGGTCGCACCCCGGCGACTGGTGGCCGAGCTCGACGCGCGCGGCTGACGCCGCGAGGTGACGGTGAAGTCGCGCGCCGCTGGGTAATCTCGCTTCGTGACGATGCGACCCGAGAGTGGCCCGCCCACTCGGGTGGGCGACTACACCCTGCTGACCCAGCTGGGTGAGGGCGGCATGGGCATCGTCCATCTCGCGCAGGGCTCCGACGGTCGCCGCGTGGCGCTCAAGGTGCTGCGGCCGCAGATCGTCGGCGACAAGGAGGCCCGCGGTCGTCTCGCCCGCGAGGTCAGCTCGCTGACCCGGATCCGCAGTCCCTGGGTGGCCGAGATGCTCGCCGCCGACCCGTGGGCGGAGATCCCCTACGTCGTCACGCGGTACGTCCCGGGACTCACCCTCCACGAGCACGTCGCGGCCGAGGGCTCGATCGAGGGCCGGGACCTGCACTGGCTGGCCGGCTGCCTGGCCGAGGGACTCGCAGCGGTCCACGCCGTCGGCGTGCTCCACCGCGACATCAAGCCCGGCAACGTGCTGATGGAGGGGCGTACGCCGATCCTGATCGACTTCGGCCTGGCGCGCGTGGCCGACGACATCCGCCTCACCCAGACCGGCTGGCTGCTCGGCACGCCCGGCTACCTCGCCCCCGAGATCCTGTACGGCGACGACGCCACCCCCGCGGCCGACGTGCACGCGTGGGCTGCCACCGTGGCCTATGCCGCGACCGGGCGGGCGCCGTACGGCCGCGGACCGGCGATGGCGATCATGGACCGCACCCGCCGCGGCCAGCACGACCTGTCCGGCATCGAGCAACCGCTGGCCGACGTGCTCGCGCTGGCGCTCAACCCCGATCCGCTCGAGCGTCCGTTGCTCGAGGAGTTGCTCGCGTGGATCCGACCGTTGAGCACCCGGCCCGAGCTGCCGCCGGCACCACCGCCCGGTGGGGTGTTCGACGGGCCCGCCGCGGTCGACGACGACTTCACCCTGCCGCTCGCCCTGGCCGGGCAGGCGTCTCCGCCTGCTCCGCCGACGCCGAGGACGATCGCGGACGCCGTCCCCCCGCCGCCACCTCCTCCGCCGCCTGTGGTCGGCACCCGCGCCCTGCCGACCGAGATCGGGCCGCCTGCGGGTGCGGTGCTGCGGCCCACCGCTCCCGGACCTGCTGTCCACCTGCCACCCCCGCCGACCGCGATGGACCGGATCGAACGCGAGTGGGACCAGGCGCACGGCTTCGATCCGGACGCGCCGTTCGCGCCCCAGCCGAAGGCGCCGCTGGGGGAGCGGCTCCGGCGCTGGACGGCGATCGGTGTCGGTGCGATCGCGCTCGGTGCCGGGTTCGCCGCTGCGCCGTGGATCGCCACCCTCGTCGTGGTGGTGGCCGTGTGGTTGCTGCGCGCCGGCTCGCTGGCCGCGTCGGCGGTCGCGGATCGTCGTACCGTCCGGGGCATCAAGTGGTACGACGGCCTCCGCCTCATCACGACCAGCCCGTGGCACCTCGTGCGGGCGATCACCGGAACCGTCGTCCTGGTGGCGTGGAGTGCCGGCCTGGGACTCGCCGCCGGCCTGATCTGCTACGCACTGGCCCTCGACGTGCCGAGCACGCTGATGGCGTGCGGCGCGACCCTGGGGGTGGCGCTGTGGTCGGGGCCGGGCGCGAGCCGGTTCCGCTCGCCGATCGCGCGGGTGCTGTATCCCGTGTGCCGCCCGACGCTGCCGTGGCTGTTCTGCTGCGCGGGACTGCTGGCGGTCTCGGCAGTCCTCGGCGTGCTGGTGGCCGGCCAGGGCACCAACTGGGTCCCGTGGGCGAACGGGCCTTTCGGACTCTGACCCGGCGCTCCGACGTTTCGTGGCAAACTGGGTCCGTGACCAGCACCACGATCATTACGTAGCGCGTCCGCACGTCGGACGCGCCAGCCTCTCGTTCTCGGGAGGCTTTTGTTTTGCCCGGGTCATGACCAACAGAGGGATTCGATGAACCAGCTCGACCAGCCGCTCGACCTGCACGGCGCGTTCCACGTCTACGACACGACGCTGCGCGACGGCATGCAGCAGGAGGGTCTCAACCCGACTGTCGCTGACAAGCTCGCGATCGCCCGCCACCTGGACGGACTCGGCGTGGGCTTCATCGAGGGCGGCTGGCCCGGCGCGAACCCGAAGGACACCGAGTTCTTCCGGCGCGC
>NZ_JBMCZA010000216.1:77801-78248 GCF_048654705.1 Nocardioides sp. CPCC 206348 | reverse complement strand
GACCGGCCACGCATGATCGCCGAGGTCAACGTGCTCGGCGTCATCGAACTGCTGGAGGCCTGGCAGCCGTCGCTGGCACGCGCCGAGCGCGCCAAGGTCGTGGTCTTCGCCAGCAACGCGACGACGACCGTCCCGATGGTGCCCAAACGCGTCGTACGGGCACTCCTCGAAGGCGATGTCGATCGGGCCGTGCAGCGCCTGCGACTGCTTGGCAAGGCAGCGCCCACGTTCGCCTATGCCGCCAGCAAGGTCGCCGTCAGCCACTGGGTACGACGCCAGGCGGTCACCCCCGACTGGGCTGGCGCCGGCATCCGGCTCAACGCCCTCGCACCGGGGGCGATCATGACCCCGCTGCTCGAGCAGCAACTGGCGACGCCGGCCGAGGCGAGGCGGATCAAGGCCTTCCCGGTGCCGATCGGCGGGTTCGGTGACGCCAACCAGCTCGCG
>NZ_JBMCZA010000216.1:74131-77791 GCF_048654705.1 Nocardioides sp. CPCC 206348 | reverse complement strand
GCACGGCGGATCAAGGCCTTCCCGGTGCCGATCGGCGGCTTCGGCGATGCCGACCAGCTCGCCGCCTGGGTGGTCTTCATGCTCTCCGACGCCGCGGACTTCCTCTGCGGGAGCGTCGTCTTCGTCGACGGCGGGTCTGACGCATGGTTCCGTGCGACCGACTGGCCGCGCCCCGTGCCCGCCCGCCACCTCCGGCGCTACGTTGCCCGGATGCGGTCCTTCCGCCAACGCGCCCGGAGCGGAGCCTGAGCCGGCCGCATCCTTGAGCACTGATCGAATACCGATTGAGTACTGACGGACGAACGGCCCGCCGATCCGGAAGATCGACGGGCCGTTGTCATTGAACGGTGCCGGCTACTTCTGCAGGTAGCAGGGTTCCGTGAACTCGTACGCCTCAGCCGTCTTGCCCGTGAAGGGCTCGACTGCGACGGACACCTTCGACGACGCGGCCTCGTCGACCTTGTTCAGCTGCGTCACCCGGACGGCGGCCTCGTTCGGGTCGCCTTCGTAGTTGGCCGTCCCCTCCGGGAGCGTGCCCTCGCTGTCGATCCCGGTCAGGCTGTTGGCAGCGTCGACCATGCCTTCGCGGTCGAGCGAGTCGTCGGCGATGGCCTTCTCGATGACCGCCTTGAGCACGTAGCCGCTGCTGTAGCCGATGGAGTACCAGTCGTTCGGCGCCTGGTCGCCCGCGGCGGCCCGCATCTTCTCCATGCCGGGGACGTCCGCGTCCCAGGCCGGGAACGAGGTGGCCTGCTGGTAGAGCGCCGTGATCGCCGGTCCGGCCGGCGACGCCAGCACGGCGGAGTTCCAGCTCGGGATGGACCCGATGAACTTGCCGGTGAACTTCTGCGCCGCGCTGCCACCGACGACCGAGGCCATCTCCTTGGGGCTGGTCGCGATCACGACGTAGTCGGGCTTGGCCTTGAGCAGGGCACCGATCGCTGCGGACTGGTCGTCACCACCGTCGACCGTGCCGGTCGTGATGTCGGTGAACTTGAGGCCGCGCTCCTTGGCGGCGATGCGGGCACCCACCATGGCGTCGTCGCCGTAGTCACCGGGGAAGTGCACGACGGCGACCGACTTCGCGCCCTGGTCCGCGGCGTAGTCGACGATGTTCATCGCCTCGGTGCAGTAGCTGGAGCCGACCTCCAGCGAGATGTCGTCGAAGATCCAGTTCGAGCCGAGCGACGCCGGACCGACCAGGATCGACTCGTTGGTGGCGTCCTCGAGGATCGCGTTGGTGTGTGCGGTGCCCAGCGACTGGGTGACGGCGAGGATGTCGTCCTTGATCTCGTTGAACAGCTCGGCATGCTTCTCCGGGTCGTAGCCGCTGTCCTTGACGTACGTGGTCACGTCGACCTCGTAGTCACCGATGCCACCGGCCTTGTTGACCTCGTCCCAGAAGGTCTTCTGGCCAGCGGTGAACGGCTCGCCCACGCCCTTGAACACGCCCGTGAGGTCGGTGACCGTGCCGAGGTAGATGCAGCCCTTGTCCTTGTCGATGGCGTTCGGGCACGCGTCGTCGGTGACGCCCGGCGCGGCACCGCCGCTCGAGTCGTCGTCGCGCCCGCAACCCGCGATCGCCATGGTGACGGTCAGGGCAGTCGCAATGACTCCCAGTGATCTCGACCTTCGGTTCACGGTTCCTCCTGTGGTTGTGCTGCTGTTGTGATGGTGCAGCCCGGTTGGGCGGTCAATAAGAGAAGGGGAAGCTCTTCCAGTACGTGCGCACGCGATGCCAGATGCCGAAGAGACCGCGTGGCTCGAAGAGCAGGAAGGCGACGATCAGGACGCCGTACATGATCTGCTCGAACTCGAAGATGTTCGGGTGCTCGCTGGCCGAGCTCGACAGGAACGGCACGAACGCGGGCAGCTCGCTCGCAAGGCGCGGCAGCAGCGCGATGAGCATCGCGCCCATGATCGTTCCGGAGATCGTGGCAACGCCGCCGATCAGGACGATCGCGATGAACTGGACCGACATCAACAGGCTGAAGGACTCCGGCGTGAAGTGGCCGCTGGCCGAGAACATCAGCGCCCCGCAGATACCCGCGTAGAACGACGAGATCGTGAACGCGACGATCTTGTAGCGGGTGAGGTTCACGCCCATCACGCCGGCGGCGACGTCGCGGTCGCGGATCGCCGAGAACGCGCGGCCGATCCGGGAGCGCGCGATGTTGCGGGCCAGGACGGCGGCCACCACGAGGACTCCGAGGAACAGCCAGTAGAGCTTCTGCTCCTCGGTCCAGCCGCCCTTGAACCCGTTGTCGACGGTGAACTGGATGCCGAACAGCTCGGGCTTCGCGGCCTCGCGGCCGACCTGCGGACCGCCGCTCATCTCGTTCCACTCGAAGAAGAAGTACTGCCCGATGAAGACCAGGCCGAGGGTGACGACGGCGAGGTAGAGCCCGCGCAGGCGCGTGGCCAGGGGCGCGACCAGCGCACCGGCGAGCGCAGCGATCAGGCCCGCACCGATCAGCCACAACGGCATGAAGTCGACACCGAAGCCGAGGTAGCGGCCGTCGGGGTCGCCGGAGAGTACGGCGGCGGCGTAGGCGCCGATGCCGACGAAGAACGCATGCCCCAGGGAGACCTGGCCGGCGTACCCGGTCACGAGGTTGAGGCCGATGGCGCCGATCGCCAGCACCAGGCCACTGCCGAGGATGATCAGCAGGTTGTCGGACACCAGCATCGGCATCAGAGCGGCCACCACGAGCACCGCGATCGTGCCGAGCACCTTCGAGCGCGTGTTGAGCAGCGCCATGTCCTGGCGGTAGCTGGTGTAGAGCTCGGGGCGTCCCCACTTGCTCGTCAGGGAGGTCATACGCGTTCAACCTCTCTGGTGCCGAACAGCCCGTAGGGCCTGACGAGGAGCACGATCAGCATCACCAGGTAGGGCGTGATCGAGCCGATGTTGGTGTCCAGGCCCGGGAACCAGTCGCGGTGGTACGACGTCACGATCTGTTGCGTGACGCCGATGACGAGGCCACCCAGGACTGCGCCGCCGAGCGAGTCGAGTCCGCCGAGGATGATCACCGGCAACGCGAGCAGCGCGATGTGCCAGTGGTTCTGGTCGACCGTGCGACCGGCTGCGGCAAAGACCCCGGCCACGGTGGCGAGCGCGCCGGCCAGTCCCCACGACACGGCGAACACGGTGCCGACGCTGACACCCTGCGCCATCGCGGCTTCCTGGTCGAGGGCCGAGGCCCGCATGGCCAGGCCGATCGGCGTCCACCGGAAGAACGCGAACAGCGCCAGCACGAGCACCGTCGTCACTGCGAAGGCAGCCAGGTCGCGGTGCTCGATGTAGACGCCGCCCACCTCCCAGGCATCCAGTCCCCACGGATCGCCCACCGTGCGCTGGTCCGAGCCGACGAACATGCCGGACACGATCCGCACGATGATGTCGATGCCGATCGTGATGATGGCGATGACGAAGACGGCCTTGCCGACCATCGGCCGGATCGCGATCCGTTCGACGACGAGCGCGACGGCAGCGATCGCGATCGCACCGACGACCACTGCGGCGAAGAAGCCGATCTCGGGCGACAGGTAGGTCACCAGCACCGTGCCGGCGAGCAGGAACGACGGCTGCGCGAAGCTGATCACGCCCATCGACTTGTAGATGATCACGAAGCCGAGGGCGAGCAGGGCGTAGATCGA
>NZ_JBMCZA010000216.1:74019-74121 GCF_048654705.1 Nocardioides sp. CPCC 206348 | reverse complement strand
TCCAGCTCCTTGGGCAGCATCCGGAAGTACTTGATCTGCTCGACCGGGTTGTGGCGCTTGTTGACCTCGTCGAGGATCGACTGGACCAGCGTGCGTACCTCT
>NZ_JBMCZA010000216.1:73944-74009 GCF_048654705.1 Nocardioides sp. CPCC 206348 | reverse complement strand
GCCCAGGCCGACTCCGCCGGCCACCGCGCCGAGGAACTGCGTCATGCCGCACCTCCCTTGGCCGG
>NZ_JBMCZA010000216.1:73304-73934 GCF_048654705.1 Nocardioides sp. CPCC 206348 | reverse complement strand
GCCCAGGCCGACTCCGCCGGCCACCGCGCCGAGGAACTCCGTCATGCCGCACCGCCCTTCGCTGCGGCGTACATCGACTCCACGAGGTCGTGGAACATCGCGTCGATCGACGCGCGCTTGACCTTCTGCGTGGCGGTCAGCTCGCCGTCCTCGTGGTCCAGCTCCTTGGGCAGCATCCGGAAGTACTTGATCTGTTCGACCGGGTTGTGGCGCTTGTTGACCTCGTCGATGATCGACTGGACCAGCGTGCGCACCTCGTCCTTCTCGGCGAGGTCGCGGTAGGTCGTGAAGCCGAGCTGGCGCTGCTGCGCCCAGGCGCCGACGGTGTCGAGCTCGATCCCGATCAGCGCGGTGAGGAACTTGCGGCCGTCGCCGATGACGATGGCCTCCTTGATGAACGGCGAGGCCTTGATGCCGTTCTCGATCTCCGACGGCGCGATGTTCTTGCCGCCGGCGGTGATGATGATGTCCTTCATCCGGTCGGTGATCCGCAGGTAGGTGCCGTCCCACTCGCCGACATCGCCCGTGTGGAGCCAGCCGTCGGCCGAGACCGTCTTCGCCGTGGCTTCCTCGTCCGCCCAGTAGCCCGCGAACACGGCGGGGTGGCGGGTGAGGATCTCCCCGGTCTCC
>NZ_JBMCZA010000216.1:73099-73294 GCF_048654705.1 Nocardioides sp. CPCC 206348 | reverse complement strand
CCGACATCGCCCGTGTGGAGCCAGCCGTCGGCCGAGACGGTCTTCGCGGTGGCTTCCTCGTCGGCCCAGTACCCGGCGAACACCGCGGGGTGCCGGGTGAGGATCTCCCCGGTCTCGTCGTCGACCTTCACCTCGATGCCCTCATGGGCCTCGCCGACGGTGCCCAGACGCACACGTCCGGGTCGGTTGGCGGTC
>NZ_JBMCZA010000216.1:72906-73089 GCF_048654705.1 Nocardioides sp. CPCC 206348 | reverse complement strand
TCGTCGACCTTCACCTCGATGCCCTCATGGGCCTCGCCAACTGTGCCGAGGCGCACACGTCCGGGTCGGTTGGCGGTGGCGATCGCGGCGTTCTCCGTCATGCCGTAGAGCTCGTGCATCGGGACGCCGATGCCCATGAAGAACTGCAGGACCTCCGGTGCCACCGGTGCCGCGCCGCAACTC
>NZ_JBMCZA010000216.1:72444-72896 GCF_048654705.1 Nocardioides sp. CPCC 206348 | reverse complement strand
CCAGCCAGAAGCGCGACCAGCGCCGCTTCGCCCAGGTCGCGGAGTCCAGCTTGATCCGGGCCGTCGCGAGCAGCTTCTCCCAGATCCGCGGGACCGCGAAGAACAGCGTGGGCTGCACCTCGCGGAGGTTCTGCGGGACGGTCTCGATCGACTCCGCGAAGTTCACCTGGGTGCCGCCGCCCGCGTTGTACCAGGTCGTCAGGACCCGCTCCGCGACGTGGCACAGCGGGAGGTAGGACAACGTCAGGTCCTTCGGCCCGGGCGCCGGCCGGGCGAACGGGCTCCGCTCGAGCACCGTCTCCAGCGCGAACTCGGCGTTGCCGATCGTCAACATCGCGCCCTTCGGCGGTCCGGTCGTGCCGGAGGTGTAGACGAGCGTCATCACGTCGGACGGCTCCGCCGCGTCGACGAGCGCCTCGACGGCGCCGGGGTTCGCGGCGCGGTGCTCGTGA
>NZ_JBMCZA010000216.1:71842-72434 GCF_048654705.1 Nocardioides sp. CPCC 206348 | reverse complement strand
GGACAACGTCAGGTCCTTCGGCCCGGGCGCCGGCCGGGTGAACGGGCTCCGCTCGAGCACGGTCTCCAGCGCGAACTCGGCGTTGCCGATCGTCAGCATCGCGCCCTTCGGCGGGCCGGTCGTACCGGAGGTGTAGACGAGCGTCATCACGTCGGACGGCTCCGCCGCGTCGACGAGCGCCTCGACCGCGCCGGGGTTCGCGGCACGGTGCTCCTGGCCCATCGCGAGCATGGCCTCCCACGCCAGCAGGCGCGGGTCGTCGTAGGACCGCAGGCCGCGCGGCTCGACGTACATGATCCGGCGCAGCTCGGGCAGGTCGCCCGACTCGAGCGCCTTGTCGACCTGTTCCTGGTCCTCGGCGAAGTGCACGCAGGCACCGCTGTGCGAGAGGAGGTACGACGTCTCGGCGGTCGGGTTCGTCGGGTAGAGGCCGACCGTGGTGGCGCGGATGGCCACCGTGGCCATGTCGAGGAACAGCCACTCGGGCCGGTTCTCGCTCTGCACCGCGACCCGGTCGCCGGGGCGGACGCCCAGTGCCAGCAGGGCGTGGGCGACGTCGAGGATCGTGTCCCAGTAGGCGGCCCAGGTGATC
>NZ_JBMCZA010000216.1:69736-71778 GCF_048654705.1 Nocardioides sp. CPCC 206348 | reverse complement strand
GCTCGTCTCGCCCAGGTCGCCCAGGTCGCCCAGGTCGCCGGCGTCGCCGCCGAGGTAGGCGCGGATCACGTCCGGGTTGCGCTGGATCTCCGTCGGCGTCCCGGTGGCGACGGGGGTACCGAAGTCGATCACCATGATCCGGTCGGCGATGTCCATCACCAGGCCCATGTCGTGCTCGACCATGATCATCGGGATCCTCAGCTCGTCGCGGATGTCGAGGATGTAGCGGGCCATGTCCTCGGTCTCCTCGAGGTTCATGCCGGCCACCGGTTCGTCGAGCAGCAACAGTCGCGGCTCCATCGCCAGGGCGCGCCCGAGCTCGACGCGCTTCTGCACGCCGTACGGCAGCAGCCCGACGGGGAACTTGCGCCACTGCTCGAGCTCGAGGAAGTCGACGATCTCCTCGACCCTCCTGCGGTGCCTGAGCTCTTCGTTGCGGGCACGCCCGACCCAGAGCATCGCCGCGAGCGTGCCGTAACGCAGGTGCTGGTGGCGCCCGAGCATCAGGTTGTCGAGGACCGTGAGGTTCGCGAAGAGCTCGATGTTCTGGAAGGTGCGCGCCATCCCGAGCCGGGCGATCGCGGGCGGCCGCATGCCGAGCAGCGAATGGCCCTCGAGGTCTACCTTCCCCTGCTGCGGCCGGTAGACCCCCGAAAGGACGTTGAAGATGCTGGTCTTTCCGGCGCCGTTGGGGCCGATGACCGCGAAGAGCTCGTCCTCCTCGACGGTGAAGCTCACCCCGTTGACGGCCTTGACCGCCCCGAAGGAGAGGTGGACGTCGTCGAACTGCAGCACGGTCGTCACGACGCCCACCGCTTCCTGCGCCGGTAGTGCTTGACCGAGCGGAAGGATCTGGCCGCCTCGCCCTCGGCGCCCAGGCCGAGATAGAACTCGCGCACGTCCGCGTCGTCGCGGAGCTGGTCGGCGCTGCGGTCCATGACGACCCGGCCGTTCTCGAGGACGTAGCCGTGGTGGGCGATCGACAGCGCCATCGTGGCGTTCTGCTCGACCAGCAGGATCCCGGTGCCCTGGCTGTTGATCTCCACGATGATGTCGCGGATCTGCTCGACCACCTTGGGCGCCAGCCCGAGGGACGGTTCGTCGAGCAGCAGGTAGCGCGGGTCGGACATCAACGCGCGGCCGATGGCGAGCATCTGCTGCTCACCTCCGGACAGCAGCCCGGCCTGCCCGTCGCGGCGATCGCGCAGGATCGGGAACAGTCCGTAGACCCGCTCCAGGTTGGCCTTCAGGTTGCGCCGGTCGGCGTAGCCACCGACGCGGAGGTTCTCCTCGGCGGTGAGCTCCTTGAAGACCCGACGGCCCTCGAGCACGTGCTTGATGCCCTTGCGGGCGAGCGACGAGGGCTTCAGCTCGCCCACCGATTCGCCGTCGAGGGTCACCGAGCCCTTGCGGATCTCACCGTCGTGGATGTCGAGCAGGCCGGACAACGCCCGCAGCAACGTCGACTTGCCGCCACCGTTGGCACCCAGCAGGGCGATGATCTTGCCGTCGGGGACCTCCAGGCTGATGCCGCGCAACGCCAGCACGACGTCGTCGTACACGACTTCCAGGTTCTGCACCGCGAGCACTCGCGACCTCCCCGCCCACCCGTCGACCCTGTGACGCCCATCACAGTGGCTCGCAATGTAGCCGTCCTCGGGCCGCGCGGGAACAGCCGACGCGCAACTGGGTCGAAATGGTTATCGGGTGTTCGACACCCGGTTCAGCGAGAAGCGGCGAGGATCCGCGACGCGCGGCGGAGGTCCGCGACGACCGTACGACGACTGGCCAGGCCGATGAAGCGGCCGGCACCGAGCATGGTCACCGAGAACTCGGCGCCGACCCGCGTGCCCTCCGGGCAGGCCGCGAAGGTCAGTGCGAGGCGCGCCCTCGCCGGGCCGAAGTGGCCCTCCTCGACCCACAGCAGCGGGTGGTCGGACTGCACGGTCCGCAGGGCGGGGCGCACGCCCGGCACCACGGTGACGTCGGTCCACGAGACGCCGGCAGCCGTGAACGAACCGTCTTCGGCGGGCGCGACGTCG
>NZ_JBMCZA010000216.1:60683-69672 GCF_048654705.1 Nocardioides sp. CPCC 206348 | reverse complement strand
CTCAGAGGATCGCGCCCGGGTTGTACGCCGCGGCGTCCGGGTGCTGCTCGACCAGCGCGGCCACCTGGCGGCAGACCGCCTGCGTCTGCGCGACGGCCGCACCGGTGAAGGTGATCGGGTCGGCGACCAGGGACTCGAGCTGCTCGGCGGTGAGCCCGAGGCGCTCGTCGGCAGCGAGCTTGGCGAACACGTCGTTGGTGGCCTGGCCCTGGCGCATCGCCAGCGCGGTGCCGACCGCTGCTTCCTTGATCGCCTCGTGCGCGGCCTCGCGGCCGACGCCGTTGCGGACGGCGGCCATCAGCACCTTGGTGGTGGCGAGGTAGGGCAGGTAGCGGTCGAGCTCGCGCTGGATGACCGCCGGGAACGCACCGAACTCGTCGAGCACGGTGAGGAACGTCTGGAACAGCCCGTCGACGGCGAAGAACGCGTCCGGCAGCGCCACCCGTCGTACGACGGAGCAGGAGACGTCACCTTCGTTCCACTGGTCGCCGGCGAGCTCGCCGACCATGGAGAGGTACCCGCGCGTGATGACGGCGAGGCCGTTGACCCGCTCGCAGGAACGGGTGTTCATCTTGTGGGGCATCGCGGACGAGCCGACCTGGCCCTCCTTGAATCCCTCGGTGACGATCTCATTGCCGGCCATCAGCCGGATCGTGGTCGCGAGGTTGGACGGCGCCGCCGTCAGCTGGACCAGCGCGGAGACGACGTCGAAGTCGAGCGAGCGCGGGTAGACCTGGCCGACGCTGGTGAGCACCCGGTCGAAGCCGAGGTGGGCGGCGACGCGCTGCTCGAGATCGGCCAGCTTGTCGGCATCGCCACCGAGCAGGTCGAGCATGTCCTGCGCCGTGCCCATCGGGCCCTTGATGCCGCGCAGGGGGT
Source organism: Nocardioides sp. CPCC 206348 (assembly GCF_048654705.1). Classification (NCBI taxonomy): domain Bacteria; kingdom Bacillati; phylum Actinomycetota; class Actinomycetes; order Propionibacteriales; family Nocardioidaceae; genus Nocardioides; species Nocardioides sp. CPCC 206348. The sequence continues at coordinate 68,793 of NZ_JBMCZA010000216.1, read as the reverse complement.
AGCGGGCGAGCAGCTGCTCGATCCGCTCGACGCCGATCATCAGCTCGTCGGCGACCGTGGCGAACCGCTTGCCGAGGGTGGTGGCCTGGGCCGCCACGTTGTGGCTCCGGCCGGCCATGACGGTCGTCTCGTGCTCGGCCGCGAGGCGGCCGAGGCGGGCAAGGGTGGCGACGGCACGATCCCGGAGCAGGGCCAGGGACTGCTTGACCTGCAGCTGCTCGACGTTCTCGGTGAGGTCGCGCGAGGTCATCCCCTTGTGGATGTGCTCGTGGCCGGCGAGGGCCGCGAACTCCTCGATGCGGGCCTTCACGTCGTGCCGCGTGATCCGTTCGCGGGCCGCGATGCTCGGCAGGTCGACGTCGTCGATGACCTTCTCGTAGGCCTCGATGACGCCGTCGGGCACCTCGATGCCGAGGTCCTTCTGCGCCCGGAGCACGGCGATCCAGAGCTGCCGCTCGAGAACGATCTTGTGCTCCGGCGACCAGATCTGCGCGAGGTCAGCAGCGGCGTAGCGGGTGGCCAAGACGTTCGGCACGACATTCGGGACGGTCACGTGCCTCATTCTCCCACGGCCGGAGGATCGAACCGACATCAGCGCTGCGGCCGGACCAGCACCAGTTCACCGTCCTCGTTGGCGCCGCGAAGACCGGTGAACCCGGCCTTGGCAGCCACGCGGAGGCTCGCCTTGTTGGTCGGCTCGATGCTGGCGCGCAGCCGCACGTGCTGCCGGTCGACCGGGACCAGCAACGCCTCCAGGGCCTCGGTGGCCAGGCCCAGTCCGCGTGCCTCCTCGACCAGGCCGTAGCCGACCTCGGCTTCCGGGACGCCGTCGTCGGCGGTCCCGGGAGGCCCGAAGAACCCGATCGAGCCGACGACGAGGCCGTCGTGGACGATCGACCGGGGACCCCACGGGTCGCCGTCGTGCCACAGCGACGCAGCGCCGAGGTCGTCCTCGCGCGGGAAGTCCCGGTGCCAGCCGGGCTGCCGGGCGCCGGTCCTGATCGCCTCGACCGTTGTCGCGTCCCAGAGCACCAGGCGCAGGCGTGACGTCACGAGACCCGCCGGTTGCGGCGACTCAGGCATCGACCGTTGCCCTGCCGTCGTACGACGCCAGCTGCTGCGCCACGGCAGCGAGGTCCTCACGCCACGGCTCCTCCGGGCCGGGCGGCAGGATGTCGTCCCAGTCCACGGCGAACGAGCCGAGCACCGACGGCAGGCCGCGGGTGCGGGCCATGAACCAGATGTGCAGGTGCCGTGCCCCGTCACCGATCCGCTGGACGTGGCAGCGCCCGATGTTGGGCAACCCCTCGATGATGCGGGCGATGCGGACAGCGAGGACGCCGTACTCAGCGGCCATGGTGTCGTCCAGGTCGTCGAAGTCGAGGTGCTCCAGCGGCTCCAGGATGACGACCAGGGGAAGCCCGCTGCGCTCGGCCAGGTGCTTGAGCCGCCACCGCTCGTTGGTCCAGATCACGCCGGCCGGATCGGTCGCGCAGATGCGGCAGTCCGTCCCGTCCTCGCCCTCCCGCGGCTTCTCGGGGGCCGGGTCGGCGAGGCGCTTGGTCGCCAACGCGCCGTCGACGACCTCCCACGGAAAGATGTCCCACTCGGCAACCGACGGCAGCGGCATCCGGCCGTGCTCGTCGGCGGCGGGCATCACGCGGGCATGGACCTGGTCAGCAGATTCAGCCATGGCGCCACTCTGCCAGCCGCGGCGGCATCACCCGTCGAGGAGGTCGTGCAGGTCGATCGCCACGACGCCGTGGTCCCCCACGACGACCTCGCCCTTCGGTGTCGCCTTGTCGAACAGGGCAGACAACTCCCAGTGCCCGTCGACCAGGACGTGAACCTCAAGCGTTCGATAGTCGCGATTCACGATCCAGTACTGACCAACGCCTGCAGCCGCGTACTCGGGCGCCTTGCGCAGGAGATCCTCGGACTGGGTGCTCGGCGACAGGACCTCCACGACCAGGACCGGCGAGGCCTCCACCCACGGGCCGGTGGGCAGGTCGCGCGTCACCATCACGTCGGGACCGCGAAGGCTGTGCTCCATCTTCAAGCCCGCCTCCACCATCACCCGCAGCCCCGGCAGCCCCAACTTCAGCGCGAAGACCAGGTTGGCGCTCACGACGCCGTGGTGTGCCGATGGCGGCGGGCTCATGATGGCGATCCCATGGGACCACTCGGTGCGTTCGGGAGCGGGGAGAGCCAGGTACTCCTCCCACGACATGGGGATGCGCTGCAGGGTCTCGACCTCCACGGCACCTCCTGGGAACAGCGTCGACACATCCGGACCCCTTCCATTCTGCGCTCCCGTCGGGAGCGAGGGAAGGAATGCCGCGGCACTCGGCCGACGAAACGGCGAGAATCGCCTGTCCACAGGCCTCAGTCAGTGGCCAGCATCTTCTGCCACCACACGACGTCGATCCACCGGTTGTGCTTGCGGCCGACCTCGCGCAACACGCCCTGTCGCTCGAACCCGCACGCGCGGTGGAGCGCCTCGCTCGCGTCGTTGGGCAGGGAGATGCAGGCCAGCGCCGTGCGCATGCCGCCGCTCGCGAGGCGGGCCAGCAGGTCGTCGTACAGGCGCCGGCCGAGGCCGCGGCCCGCGGCGGCGGGGTCGAGGTAGATGGTCACCTCGCGGGTGCCGTCGTACGCGCCCTTCGGGCGGAACGCCGAGGAGTAGGCGAATCCGAGGACGGTGTCGCCGTCGGTCGCCACCAGGAAGTGGTCGCCCGGGTGCGTGGAGGCGAGCAGGCCCTCCCACTTCGAGCGGGGCGGCGGCGCCAGGTCGAAGGTGGCCGTGCCTTCGTGGACCTCACGTGCGTAGATGGCCGACACGGCGTCGAGGTCAGCGTCGGTGGCCGGGCGGATCGGGCTCACTCAGTCGTCCTTGAGCGAGGCACCCTCGATGACACCCAGCGGTTCGGCAGCGATGTCGGAGCGGCGCTGGAGGCCGTCGAAGGTGATCAGGTCGGCAGCGGCGTAGGCCCGCGAACGAGCATCCTCGACGTCGTACCCGATCGCACGGACGGCGAGCACGCGGCCGCCGTCGGTGACCAGCTGTTGTCCGTCGGGGCCGTCGACGAGCTTGCTGCCGGCGTGGATCACGTCGACATCGCTGACACCGTTGGCGGCACCGACACCCGTGATCACGTCGCCCTTCGACGACGACTCCGGGTAGCCGGCCGAGGCGAGGACCACGGTCACCGAGGCACCGTCACGGAAGGACGGCGCCGGCGTCCCGGCGAGGCGGCCGTTGGCCGCGCCCGAGAGCAGCTCACCCAACGGGGACTCGAGCAGGGCCAGCACCGGCTGGATGTCCGGGTCACCGAAGCGGCAGTTGTACTCGATGACCCGCGGGCCGGACTCCGTCAGCGCCAGGCCGACGTAGAGGCAGCCGACGAACGGCGCGCCCCGGCGGTTCATCTCGTCCAGCGTCGGTTGTACGACGGTCGCCATGACGGTTGCCGCCAGGTCGGCCGGCGCCCAGGCCAGCGGCGAGTAGGAGCCCATGCCGCCGGTGTTCGGGCCGCGACCGCCGTCGAAGATCCGCTTGAAGTCCTGCGCGGGCTGGAGCGGGTGGGCCGTGGTGCCGTCGCAGACCGCGAACAGCGAGACCTCCGGGCCGTCGAGGAACTCCTCGATCACGACGCGGCCGCACGCTGCGGCGTGGGCGATCGCCTCGTCCCGGTCACGGGTCACGACGACGCCCTTGCCCGCAGCCAGTGCGTCGTCCTTCACGACGTACGGCGGTCCGAACTCGTCGAGCGCAGCGGCGACCTCCTCGGCCGTCGTGCAGGTGTAGGAGCCGGCGGTCGGCACGCCGGCCGCGGCCATGACCTCCTTGGAGAAGGCCTTCGATCCCTCGAGCAGCGCGGCAGCCTTCGACGGTCCGAACACCGCGATGCCCTCCGCACGGACCAGGTCGGCGACGCCCGCGACGAGCGGCGCCTCGGGGCCGATCACCACGAGGTCGGCGCCGATCTCCGCCGCCAGGGCAGCGACCGCCGTACCGTCCATCAGGTCGACGGGGTGCAACGTGGCGAACGCGCCGATGCCCGGGTTGCCCGGTGCCGCGTGCACCTCCGCCACCGAGGGGTCGCGGGAGAGCGCGAGGGCGAGCGCGTGCTCGCGGCCGCCGGTACCGATGACGAGGGTCTTCACGGGTACTGATCCTAGAGGTGGCCGGGTCGGGGCGATCGGGCACACTGGGGCCGACGTCCACGACCTTCTCGGGGGAAATCATGCGCGTGCCCAATGTGGGTGAAGAGTTCGGCCGCTACCGGCTCGACCGGGTGCTCGGACAGGGCGGCATGGGCATCGTGTTCGCTGCCACCGACCTGCGGTTGAACCGCACCGTCGCCCTCAAGGTCATCACCGGGGTGCTCGCGCAGTCGCCCGAGTTCCGCGCCCGCTTCCAGGCCGAGGCCGCCTCGCTGGCCCGCCTCGACTCGCCGCACGTGATCGCGATCCACGACCACGACGAGATCGACGGGACGCCGTACATCGTCACGCAGTACGTCGAAGGCGTGGACCTGTGGACCCAGATCAACGAGCACGGCGCGATGCCGGCGAAGCAGGCCCTGCAGCTGTGCGCGCAGCTGGCACGCGGGCTCGCCGACGCCCACCGGGTCGGCGTGATCCACCGCGACGTGAAGCCCGGCAACGTGCTGATCCGTGGTGCCGGCACGCCCGACCAGCACGCCTACCTCTGCGACTTCGGCATCGCCCGCGCCGACGGTGTCGAAGGTCCCGCGCCGACTGCGACCGGCATGGTCGCCGGCACCTGGTCCTACCTCTCCCCCGACCGGACCGCCGGTGCACCGGCCACGCCCTCCAGCGACGTCTACGCCCTCGGCTGCGTGCTCTGGGCCTGCCTCACCGGCCGCGAGCCCTACACCGGCACGGACGTGCAGGTCGCGATGGCGCACCAGCAGGCACCGATCCCGCGGCTGCCCGGCAGCGGACCCTTCACCGACCAGCTCAACGCCGTGGTCGAGCGCGCGCTCGCGAAGGACCCCGCCGACCGCTACACCGACGCGTCCGAGTTCCGCGCCGACCTCGAGGGCCTCGCTGCCATCGCTCCGGCCGACACCCTCGACGGCCCCGCGGGCGCGCCGGACGCGCCGACCGCCGTACGGATTCCGCCCGGAGGGGCCGCGCCCACCGTGGTCCCCGGTGGCAAGAAGTCCGTTCCCGTGCGTCACCGGCGCTGGCCGCTGGTCGTGGCAGCGGTCGCCGTCGCGGTGCTCGCAGTCGTCATCGCCGCCCTGACCTGGCGATCCCTGGACGACCCGACGAGCGAGGCCGAGGACCCGGCACCCGTCGACTGGGTGACCGGCGACCTCGACGGCGACGGGAACGGCGATGCGCTGGTCCAGCAGTCCCGCTTCGACTCGCTCAGCCCGCTGCCGACCTGGACGCTCGCATCCACGGGCCAGCTGTTCACGAAGGCGCAGCGAACAGCCAGCGCGGCCGGGACGCCTGTGCGCGGAGACGTGGACGCCGACGGTCGCCCCGACGTCGCCTGGCTGGAGGAGACGTCGGACGAGATCCTCGCCGTGCACGTCGAGCCGGCCCGGGGCGAACCGTGGGACACCGAGGTCCGGATCGAACCCGACTACGACCTGCAGGACTTCTCAGCCCGGATCGGCGACGTGACCGGCGACGGACGCGGCGACATCGTGCTGATCGGGGACGCCGGTGACGTCGACACGATCCACGTGGCGGCGGGCACCAAGGAAGGCTTTGCCGCACCGGTGCCGTGGTACCGCTCCGAGCTCTCCCAGGGCAGCATCTGGATCGCCGACTTCGACGGCGACGACACCGATGACGTCCTCTACGCCGCCGACCTCGACGACGGCCCGGTTGACGCCGACCCCGGCACCGAGGACGTCGCCGGCCTGATCCGCGTCCTGCTCGCCGACGGTGACGGCTTCACCGCGACGAAGGACCTCGACCTGACCCAGGCGCCCCGCGCGCCCCTGCTGTCCGACTGGGCCGTCGGTGACGTCGATGGCAACGGGGACGACGAGCTGGTCATCATCGGTGCCACCAACACCGGGATCATCGTCTACGACTTCGTCGACGGCGCCATCACCGAGCAGGGGTTGTGGTGGAGCACCAAGCGGACCCAGGAGGAGCGGCGCGAGGAGTTCGCCAAGGACGCGTTGGCCGATGCCACCCTCTCCGACGTCGACGGCGACGGCGACGCCGACCTCGTCCAGCTCCTCGACACCGAGGAGGACTCCCTGGCCCTCGGGGTGCGCCTCTCCGACGGCTCGAAGTTCGCCGACATCGAGGGCTGGGGTGCCCTCGACTGTGGCGCCGAGTGCGACGACAGGTTCGCGTTCATCGACTGAACCTGCGCCGCAGCCCGGCCCGGCACGGAGGGAATCAGCGCAGCGCGTGCCGCACGATCGCCTGCTCGCGCTCGGGACCCACGCCGATGACCGAGATCCGGGCGCCGGAGCGCGCCTCGACGTACTCGACGTAGTCCTGCGCGGCCTTCGGGAGGTCCTCGAAGGTGCGGCAACCGGTGAGGTCCTCGGACCAGCCGGGAAGGTTCTCGTAGATGGGTACGGCGTGGTGGAAGTCGGTCTGGTTGACCGGCATCTCCTCGTGGCGGACGCCGTCGACGTCGTAGGCGACGCAGACGGGAACGACATCGAGGCCGGTGAGCACGTCGAGCTTGGTGAGCACGAAGTCGGTGACGCCGTTGACCCGTGCGGCGTAGCGCGCGATGACAGTGTCGTACCAGCCGCAGCGACGCGGCCGGCCGGTCGTCGTACCGAACTCGAAGCCCTGCTTGCGCAGGAACTCTCCCTTGTCGTCGTTCAGCTCGGTCGGGAACGGACCCTCGCCGACGCGCGTGGTGTAGGCCTTCACGATCGCGATGACCTGGTCGATCCGGGTCGGCGGGATGCCCGAGCCGGTGCAGGCGCCGCCGGAGGTGGCGCTGCTGGAGGTCACGAACGGGTAGGTGCCGTGGTCGACGTCGAGCAGCGTGGCCTGGCCGGCCTCGAGCAGCACGACCTCGCCGCGGTCGAGGGCCTGGCCCAGCAACAGCGTCGTGTCGCAGACGTACGGCGCCAGCCGCTCCGCATGGCTGCGCAGCTCCTCGACGGTCTGCTCGACCGAGGGCGCGCGGCGGTTGTAGATCTTGGTGAGCACCTGGCCCTTGAGCTCGAGGGCGCCCTCGACCTTCTGGGTGAGGATCTTCTCGTCGAACAGGTCCTGGACCCGGATGCCGATGCGGTTCATCTTGTCGGCGTAGGTCGGACCGATGCCGCGGCCGGTGGTGCCGATCTTGCGGCTGCCGAGGAAGCGCTCGGCGACCTTGTCGACCTGGCGGTTGTAGTCGGCGATGACGTGCGCGTTGGCGCTGAGCTTGAGCTTCGACGTGTCGATGCCGCGGGCCTCGAGGCCGTCGATCTCGTGGAAGAGCACGTCGATGTCGACGACGACACCGTTGCCGATGACGGGCGTGCAGCCGGGCGTCAGGATGCCGGAGGGCAGCAGGTGGAGGGCGTACTTCTCGTCGCCGATGACGACGGTGTGGCCGGCGTTGTTGCCGCCGTTGAACTTGACGACGTAGTCGACCTGGCTGCCCAGGTGGTCGGTGGCCTTGCCCTTGCCCTCGTCGCCCCACTGGGCTCCGACGATCACGATCGCAGGCATTTGGTTCTCCTTCGTTCCGGACGGAGTCCCTCCGTCCGGAGACGGCTGCTCGACGCGCCACTGATGTTGCTGGTGGGTGTGACAAGCAAGAAGCCCCGGCAAGGACCGGGGCGCTCTTGCGGCGCAACGTTACCAAATCGCGACCGAGGGGCTAGATTCGGCGAAACAAGAACACGTTCTACTTATTCGTCGTCAAGGAGAAGCAAGTGGCAGCCAGCAGGGAAACCATCCTCGGGACCGTCCAGAACTACATCGACCTGGTCGCGAACGGCACCTCTGCCGAGGTCGTCGCCCTGTACGCCGACGGCGCGACCGTCGAGGACCCGGTCGGCACCGAGGTGCGCACCACCCGCGAGTCGATCGCGGAGTTCTACGGCGCCCTGGACGGGCTCGAGCAGGAGGCCCGGCTGATCCACGCCCGGGTCGC
>NZ_JBMCZA010000216.1:49253-60673 GCF_048654705.1 Nocardioides sp. CPCC 206348 | reverse complement strand
GGTCGGCGACCAGAGCTACACGCTCGCCCCGGTCGACGTGATGACGTTCGACGACGAGGGCAAGATCCTGAGCATGCGCGCCTTCTGGTCCTCCGACGACATGCAGGTCAGCTAGAACTGCACCCAGCGATCAGATCCGGGGGTCGATCCGGGGGTCGTCACCCCGGCGCACGAAGGCGTCCCGTCGCCACGGCGGCGTGTAGATGAGCGACAACACGATCGCGATGATTCCGGCAACGATGAAGATCGTGCCCAAGGCATCCTCGTTGATGTACTTCAGGTCAGCGGTGATGACATCCAGGGCCAGGATGAGCCCGGCCACGAGCAATACGATTCCAAGTCCGATGTACATGTCGCGGCAGTACCCGATCGGCGCCTGCCCATACGGGGCAGGGAACGCGGTCAGCCGAGGCGGGCCGCCACCTCGGAGGCGACCGCGCGGGCGAGGGTCTCCGGGGTGTCGTCGTCCCGCTCGGGGATGACGCCGTGGACGTCGCCGGAGGCGAGCAGGTCGAGGGCGCCGACCTTCTGCCGGGCGGCCATCTCGGCGGCGTGGCCGGTGTCCCCGTGCACGATCACGCTCGCGCCCTCGGGAGGCAGCGGTGAGAGCCAGCCGCGTTCGGTGGCGAGGACGGTGCGCGCCGGGAGCAGCGCGAGCGCGCCGCCACCGCAGCCCTGGCCGAGGATCACCGACACGGTCGGCACCGTCATCGTGACGAGGCGGGCGATGCAGCGGGCGATCTCCCCGGCCATGGCGCCCTCCTCCGCCGCGGCCGACAGCTCCGCACCCGGGGTGTCGATCACCGTGACGAGCGGCAGGCCGAGCTCCTCGGCAAGGTTCATGGCGCGCAGGGCCTCGCGCAGGGCGCCCGGTCCCATGGCGGCGGCCTCCGACTGCCGCGACCTGTCCTGCCCGACCAGCACGCACGGCTGCCCGTCGAGGCGGGTCAGGGCGATCAGGACGGAGTCGTCCCGCTCCCCCTCGTCGGTGCCGCGCAGGCGCAGGGTGCCGGCGGCGCCGTACCGGAGGAGGTCGCGGACACCGACCCGGCCCTCCGCCCGCGTGAGCTCGATGTCCTCCCAGACCGGGTGGTCGGCGGTCGTGCCCGGCGCGATGGGCGTACGACGCTCGAGACCGGCAGGGGACGCCGCGTCGACCAGCACCCCGAGTGCGTGGTCGAGCAACGTCGGCAGGTCCTCGGCGAGGACGACCGCGTCGATGACCCCCTTCGCGGCGAGGTTCTCGGCGACCTGCACGCCTTCGGGGAACGGTTCGCCCTTCAGCGCTTCATAGACCTTCGGGCCCAGGAAGCCCACCAGTGCGCCCGGTTCGGCCACCGTCACGTGCCCGAGCGATCCCCACGAGGCGTAGACCCCACCGGTCGTGGGGTGCCGCAGGTGCACGACGTACGGCAGGCCCGCCGCGCGGTGCTCCATCAACGCACGGGAGATCTCGACCATCTGGACGAACGCCCGGGTGCCCTCCTGCATCCGGGTGCCACCGGACGCCGTACTCGCGACGACGGGGAGGCCCTCGGCTGTTGCCCGTCGTACGGCGGCGGCGATCCGCGCAGCGGCGGCGATGCCGATCGAGCCGGCGAGGAAGCCGAACTCGTTGACCACGAAGGCGATCGGGCGACCACGGACGTCGCCACGTCCGGTGAGCACGGACTCGTCGGTGCCGGCCTTCTCGGCGGCGGCCCGCAACGCCGCCTGATAGCTCTCGCTGTGGCCGGAGATGTCGACCGGTGAGTCCCACGACTCGTAGGTGCCGTCGTCCAGCACCAGGTCGATCAGTTCACGCGCGGTCCACCGGCGACTCGTCCCCATGGCCCCGAACTCTAGGCGTGTCCCTACGCTGGCGTCGTGAGTGACTCGATCGTGGTGATCACCAACGCCGACGCCGGTACGGCGGACGACGAGGCCCTGGACTCTGCCCTGGAGGTGTTGCGGCGCGACTTCACGGTCGAGGTGCATGCGACATCGTCACCGGACGAGCTGGACGAGGTACTGGACGGCCTCGGCGACCTGGGCGACCGCCGGCTGGTCGTGGTCGGCGGCGACGGCAGCGTCCACGCGGTCGTGGCCGCGCTGCACCGCCGCGACGAGCTCACCGGTCGGGTGCTCGGTCTCGTCCCGCTCGGGACGGGCAATGACTTCGCCCGGACCCTCGGCATCCCGCTGGACCCGGCCGAGGCCGCCGAGGTCGTCGCCAACGGCGCGGTCCGCGACGTCGACCTGATCGTCGACGACCTCGACTCCGTCACCGTCAACGGCGTGCACCTGGGCGCGGGCGCGGAGGCCGGCGAGAAGGGCGCTCGCTGGAAGACCCGGCTCGGCTCCGTCGGGATCGGCAAGGTCAACCTCGGCAAGGTCGGCTACCCGATCGGCGCACTGCAGACGGCCCTGAACCCGCCCACCCTGCGGGTGCGGGTGGAGGTCGACGGCGAGGTCGTCGTGGACGTCGACCGCCAGGTGCTGATGGTCGCGCTCGGCAACGGCGCATCGGTCGGCGGCGGCACCGAGCTGACTCCCGACGCCCACCCCTTCGACGGACTCGTCGACGTCCTCGTCGCCACTCCGGTCGGCACCCTGTCGCGCCTCGGCTACGCGCTGCGCCTGCCGTTCGGGCGCCACGAGGAGCACTCCGACGTGCAGATCGTGCGCGGCCGGTCCGTGCGGGTGTCGGGCAGCGAGTTCACCTGCAACAGCGACGGAGAGATCGACGGCCCGGTGCGCAGCCGTTCGTGGCGGGTGCTCCCGGCGGCCTACGCGATGGTGGTGCCGGTCGAATCGGAGTCGGAGCCGTCGGACAACTAGGCTTCGCGCCGTGGCACGAGGACAGCGCAACCAAGGTGGAGACCAGCAGGACCCGAGCGACTGGGTGACCCGCACCGCCGACCTGGCGCTCCGGCACGCGGAGGCCGTCAACGGCGGCACCCTGCCCGAGGTCGTCACCTGCGCGTCCGGCATCAGCCCGTCCGGCCCGATCCACCTCGGCAACCTGCGCGAGTTCCTCACGGTGCACTTCGTCGCCGAGGAGATCCGGCGCCGCGGCATCAACGTCCGCCACCTCCACAGCTGGGACGACTACGACCGGTTCCGCAAGGTCCCCGCCGGCGTCGACCCCTCCTGGAGCGAGCACATCGGCAAGCCGCTCTCCGCGGTCCCCGACCCGACCGGCGAGTTCCCGAACTGGGCCGAGCGGTTCAAGGCCCCGCTCCGCGCCGCGCTCAAGGACCTCGGCTGCGAGATGGTCGAGGTCGACCAGACCGAGATGTACGCCGCCGGCGCCTACCGCGAACAGGTGCTCACCGCGATCGCGAAGCGTGGCGAGATCGAGACCGTGATGGCGCGGTTCCGCACGAAGAAGGCCGCGGAGCCGGTCGAGGGCGAAGAGCTTGCTGAGTCCACGGCCGAGGAGGACTCCGGCCACGGCGCGAACGAGGACCTGGCCCGCTTCCCCTACAAGCCCTACTGCCGCGGTTGCGGCCGCGACACCGTCACCCTGACGTCGTACGACGACGACACGACTGACCTGGCCTACACCTGTGACGTGTGCGGCGACTCCTACGTCACCAACGTCGCCACTCAGAACGAGGGCAAGCTGGTCTGGAAGGTCGACTGGCCGATGCGCTGGACCTTCGAGGGCGTGCACTTCGAGCCCGGTGGCGTCGACCACGCGAGCCCCGGGTCGTCGTACACGGTCGGCAAGGAGATCGTCGGCCCGATCTTCGGCGGCTCGGCCCCGTCGTTCGTCGGCTACTCCTTCGTCGGTGTCGCCGGCATGCCGAAGATGTCGTCGTCCAAGGGCGGCGTACCGACCGCCGAGGAGGCCCTGCGCATCCTCGAGGCCCCGATCCTGCGCTGGCTCTACGTCCGCCGCCAGCCGAAGCAGGCGTTCAACGTCGACTTCGGCCAGGAGGTCCTGCGTCTGTACGACGAGTGGGACGCGCTGACGAAGAAGGCGGCGATCCCCGAGAAGCGTGACGCCGCGGTGCTCGCATGGGAGCGGGCCTCCGCGACCTCGACCGCCGGCACGCTGCCGACGCCAGCCGTCGTCTCGCCATTCCGAATGCTGTCGTCGGTGGCCGACGTGACCGCGGGATCGCGCGAGATCACCGCGCGCACCGTCGGCGCGAGCGAGGCGGACCTCGAACCGCGGCTCTCGAAGGCAGCCACCTGGATCACCGCGTACGTCGACCCCGAGGACCGCACCGTCGTCCGCGAGTCCGCCGACACCGAGCGCCTGGCCGCTCTCGACGAGGACGAGCAGCTCTGGCTCGGCCAGCTGCTCGACCGGCTGCCCGACTCGTTCGCGGACTCCGACGAGCTGACCACGCTGATCTACGGCGTCCCGAAGCTGGCGCGCGGGCTGGCCCTCGACGACCCGCCCACCGATGAGGTGAAGGCGGACCAGAAGGCGTTCTTCAAGCTGCTCTACGAGCTGCTCGTCGCCGCCGAGCGCGGACCCCGCCTGCCCACGCTCTTCATGGCCCTCGGCCCGGACAAGGTGCGCGCGCTGCTCACGCCCTGAACCCGGATCGGTGGATTCAGGCTGAGTCACCAGCGTCACCAGCGCAGGTCGGGTGGCCCTTCATCGGGCGGGACCGGCGGCAGGCCGAGCACGCGCATCGCCGCGTCGGCGAGGTCCAGGTTCCGGATCGGCTGCGGTCCGTCGTACGACGGCCGCCCGGTTCCCGGGTCGCGACGCTCCGGGTTGCGGTCGTAGAGGTCGCCGGCACTGACGTCGGGTCCCCAGATGGTGAACGGGATCGTGTAGTTCTCGGCCACCAGGGCTCCGTGGTCCCGGGTGCCGGCGGCGAAGCCGTGGTCGGCGGTGAGGATCACCGTGGTGGTGCCGTCGAGCGCGGGCGTGCGTTCGATGGCCGCGATGACCTGGCCGACGAGTCGGTCGACCCTGCGGACCGCATCGAGGTACGGCTGGCTCATGCCTCCGGCCCGGTGCCCGGCGGCGTCGGGACCGGCAAGGTGGAGGAAGGTCAGGTTCGGCTGCTCGGTCACCAGGTGGGCGATCGCGTCGGCCACCAGGCGCCGCTGGGGCTTGCGCACCTCGAAGTCGTCGATCGACCTCGGCCACGAGTCGCGCATGATGTCGAACTTCGTCTTGCCGGCGAACAGCGCTGTCGTCAGGTGGTGCCGGTGAGCGACCGAGAAGATCGACGCGACCTTCTCGCCCGCGGCGGCTTGCACGGTGTCGTCGATCGGGTTGCCGTTCCACACGACTCCGTGGCCGCCGCCGGTCGCGTCGATCCGGCGGCCCGTCACCATGCCCACGTGGTTGGGCAGGGTGACGTTCTTCTCGTAGGCGGAGCGGGCATTCAGGGTCGAGGCACCCTCGTCGAGGAGCCGGTGCAGGTGGGGTGTCTCCTCCTCGCCGAGCTCGAGGAGCGCCTCGACGGCGAGGCCGTCGACGGAGATCGCGACGACGTGGGACGGTTCCGCCGGCTCGGTGCTCGACGTGGTCGCGCCGGGCTGGGTGCTGGACGAGCTGGCCGGACTGGTCGAGCCGGTCGGCGCCGCGGTGTCGGGATCCCCGTCACCGGCGCTGCAGGAGACCAGCCCGAGGCTGGCGGTCCCGAGGCCGAGTGCGACTGCCCACGCGCCGAGGCGTCCCCTCACTGCTGCGTCGCGATGTCGACGCGCGGGGACCACACATGGCGGCCCGGGGCGTAGTCGTAGTACTCCGCGTCGCTGACCATCTGCACGTTCACCCTGATCGTCTCGCGGGGGCTGTCCCCGGCCCCGAGCCGGAAGGGAAAGGCGAGGCCGTCGCGGGGCGCTGCGGAGGAGTCGTCGGAGAACCGCGCGTCGTCGGCCTGCGAACCGTCGAGGATGTCGCGGCCGTGGCCCCACCCCCCGACCGCACCGGAGCCGGTCGCGCCGGTGGTCACGTGGCGCCACGAGACGAAGTCGGGCGTGCTGTCACCGTCCACGTCGAACCGCACGATGACGCCCACCGGCGGCGAGGCGTTGCCGGCGAACTCCACGATCACCCAGCCGGGCTCGCCGTCCTGCTGCGGGAGGATCTGGACCTGCCTGAGGTCGCCGCCCGAACTGGTCTCCGGACCCTGGCCCCGCAGCAGCGCGTCACCTGTCTTGTCGCTGAGCGTCACCGGCCGGAGCGGCACGGCCTCCTGCGTCGGCGGCGTGCTCGAGGCCGTCGTGGGGTCCGGGGTCGACGACGTCTCCGCCGACGCCCTGTCCCTGTCCCTGGCCCCGGTGTCCGCGTCGTCCGGACCGCTGGTGGCGAGCAGGTAGGCACCCGTCCCGCCGGCCGCGAGGAGCACCACTGCGGCCACCACCGCGCCGACGACCAGGGGCGTGCGCCGACGGGGTGGCGTGCCGGGTGGCGGGACGTAGGGCGGCGGAGCAACGGGCGGCAGGGCCGGCGGCGGCCCCGGTGGGCCGTTCGGCAGCAGCACGTACGGCGGCTGCACGGGAGTCACCGGGACGGTCATCGGTGACGGGTCGGGCGCCGGGCCCGACGCCGGGCCGCCCCCGGATGCCTGCATGCCGTCCTGCCCGCAGTTGGAGCAGAACCGGCGGCCGTTCATCGGCGCACCGCAGTTGGTGCACCAAGCGGGACTGGGAGGGTTGTCCACGGCGTCACTCTCCTCATCGACCCGACCGTCGTACCTGACGATTCTGTCGTCAATCGGCCGATCTCACGACCGTTTCGTCAGGTACGACGCGATCAGAGCAGCTCGTCGGCGGCGGTGGGGCTCGAGTCGCGGAGGAAGGTCGAGCAGCGCTCCCACTCCTCGGTCTCGCCGATGGCCCGAGCGGCGAGGGCGAGCAGGGCCAGCGAGCGCAGGAAGCCGCGGTTGGGCTCGTGCTCCCACGGGACCGGTCCGTTGCCCTTCCAGCCGTTGCGGCGCAGCAGGTCGAGCGAACGGTGGTAGCCGACACGCGAGTAGGCGTAGACGGTCACGTCATCGGCACCCTGGTCGCGGGCCTGCTCGGCGAAGGTCGCCCAGGCAAGGGGCGAGGCCGGCAGGCGTCGTACGACGGCCGCGGGCGCCTCGCCCGCAGCGAGCAGCTCGGCTGCGGGGTCGACGGGCAGGTGCGTGGG
This sequence comes from Nocardioides sp. CPCC 206348, assembly GCF_048654705.1. Classification (NCBI taxonomy): domain Bacteria; kingdom Bacillati; phylum Actinomycetota; class Actinomycetes; order Propionibacteriales; family Nocardioidaceae; genus Nocardioides; species Nocardioides sp. CPCC 206348. The sequence continues at coordinate 53,577 of NZ_JBMCZA010000216.1, read as the reverse complement.
CGGGGGGCCGGCCATCAGGTCGGCGCCGGGAGTGAGGCTCATGGAGCCATTGTGGTCACACACGCGACGGGTGTCGGCGCGCGGGTGTTGACTCTCCCCGTGACCCAGAGCGCGAGCCCGATCCCTGCCACGCCCACCGAGGACGTCAACCCGTGGCCGGCCCTGTGGGCCCTGGTCCTCGGGTTCTTCATGATCATGGTCGACACGACCATCGTCACGGTGGCGACGCCGGCGATCATCGAGGACCTCGACGCCGAGGTGAACAGCGTGGTCTGGGTGACCAGTGCCTACCTGCTCGCCTACGCGGTCCCGGTGATGATCACCGGTCGGCTCGGTGACCGGTTCGGCCCGAAGAACCTCTACCTCATCGGCATGGTCGTGTTCACGCTCGCCAGCCTGTGGTGCGGGCTGACCTCGACGGTCGAGGGGCTGATCATCGCGCGGGTCGTGCAGGGCTTCGGCACCAGCATGATCACGCCGCAGACGATGGCGATCATCACCCGGATCTTCCCGGCCGACCGCCGCGGCCAGGCGATGTCGCTGTGGGGTGCGACGGCCGGCGTGGCCCTGCTTGTCGGTCCGCTGCTGGGCGGCGTCCTGGTCGACGCCTTCTCCTGGGAGTGGATCTTCTTCATCAACATCCCCGTCGGGATCATCGGCATCGCGCTCGCACTGCGCAACGTGCCGTCCCTGCCGACCCACCAGCACAAGTTCGACTGGCTGGGCGTGGTGCTCAGCGGCGTCGGCATGTTCCTGCTGGTGTTCGGCATCCAGGAGGGCCACCAGTACGACTGGGGCAAGGTCACGGGTTTCCTCACCGTGCCGATGCTCATCGTCGGCGGCATCGTCGTGCTCGTGCTGTTCGTCCTGTGGCAGCACTACAACACGCAGGAGCCGCTGGTCCCGCTCAGCCTGTTCCGCGACCGCAACTACTCGCTGGCCAACATCGCGATCAGCTCGATCAGCTTCACCTTCACCGCCCTCGGGTTCCCGCTGATGCTCTACGCCCAGCTGGTCCGGGGCTACTCCCCCACCGAGTCGGCCCTGTTGATGGTCCCGATGGCGTTGCTGTCGATCGTGCTCGCTGCGCCGGTCGGCAAGCTGACCGACCGCGTGCACCCGCGCTACCTCTGCAGCGTCGGGTTCGCCACCGTCGGCATCAGCCTGGTCTGGCTCTCGGCCGTCACGACGCCCGACTCGGCCGTGTGGGAGCTCGCCCTCCCCATGGGCCTGATGGGTGCCGGCAGCGCTGCCATCTGGGCTCCCCTGGGTGCGACCGCGACCCGCAACCTCCCGATGCAGATGGCCGGTGCCGGTTCCGGGGTCTACAACGCGACCCGTCAGGTCGGCGCCGTGCTGGGCTCGGCCGCGATCGCCCTGTTCATGGACGCCCGGCTCTCCGCCAACGGACTCACCTTCGACCCGTCGAAGGCACCGGAAGGCGCGAGCAGCGGCGCCACGCTGCCACCCCAGGCCCTCGACCCGTTCGCCACTGCGATGGGGCAGTCGATGCTGATCGCACCCGCGGTGATCCTGATCGGCCTGGCAGCCGTGCTGTGCTTCGCGCGACCGAGGGGTCTCGACGCGGCCGTTGGTCGAGGAGGGCCGTCTGACGGCCCGTCTCGAGACCCGGGACCTCCTCGGCCAACGGACTAGCTCACGAAACCGAACAGCGGGCTGTCCGGCGGGACCTTCTCGACGCGCAGCCGTGACTCCTCCATCCGGGCCAGCAGCCCGGTGAGGTCGTCGGCGTGCTGCATCTCGATGCCGACCAGCGCCGGACCGGTCTCCCGGTTGTTGCGCTTGGTGTACTCGAACAGCGTGATGTCGTCGTCCGGCCCGAGCACCTCGTCGAGGAAGCGGCGCAACGCGCCGGGCTCCTGGGGGAACTCGATCAGGAAGTAGTGCTTGAGACCCTCGTGGACCAGGGCCCGCTCCACGATGTCGGCGTAGCGCGAGACGTCGTTGTTGCCGCCGGAGACGACGACCACGACCTTGCTGCCGGGCGCCAGCGCCCCGGACAGCTCGGGCAGTCGCAGCGCTGCTGGTGCCAGCGCCCCGGCGGGCTCCGCGATGATCCCGTCGACCTGGTAGAGGTCGAGCATCTCGACGCAGATCAGTCCCTCGGGGACCGACACCACCGACAGGTCGACAGCGGCGCGTGCCGCGGCCACCGCGGCGTAGGTCAGGTCTCCCACGCGTCGTACCGAGGCACCATCGACGAAGGGGTCGACCGATTCCAGCTCGACCGGTCCGCCGGCCTCGAGTGCCGCCGCCAGCGACGTCGCGCCGAGGGGTTCGGCGGCGATCACGGCCACGCCGGGCAGGCGCTCGGCCAGGACGGTCAGGCATCCGGCGATCAGGCCGGCACCGCCGACGGGGAGAACCAGCGCGTCCGGAGTCCAGCCGTGCGACGAGGACTGGGCCAGGATCTCGGCGGCCACGGTCGCCTGCCCGGCGATGATGCCGGGGTGGTCGAACGCCGGGATGACGGTCGCCCCCGACGCAGCGGCGAAGTCCGCAGCGGCGACGGCTGCGTCGTCGTACGCCTCACCGGCGATGACGACCTCGACCTGGTCACCGCCGAGCGCGGCCACCCGGTCGCGCTTCTGGCGCGGGGTCGTGCGCGGCAGGAAGATCGTGGCGTGCACGCCGGCGCGGGCGCAGGCGAAGGCCACGCCCTGTGCGTGGTTGCCGGCGCTGGCACAGGTGACGCCGCGGGCCCGCTCCTCGTCCGTGAGGCCGGACAGGACGGTGTAGGCACCGCGCGCCTTGTAGGACCGGACGGGAGTCAGGTCCTCGCGCTTGAGCCACACCTCCAGCCCGGTCAGGGCGGAGAGCCGGTCGGCACGCTGGAGCGGGGTCGTCGGGATGACGGGCGCCAGCAGGTCCGCCGCCCGGTCGACGTCGGCCGCTGTGGGGAGGTTCTCGACAGGCTCGCCCACCGGACTAGCCGACGGTCTTGCCGGCCGACCGCAGGTTCTCGGCGGCCTCGACGACACGGGCAGCCATGCCGGCCTCGGCGGCCTTGCCCCAGGCGCGCGGGTCGTAGGCCTTCTTGTCGCCGACCTCGCCGTCGACCTTCAGGACGCCGTCGTAATTGCGGAACATGTGCTCGGCCGCCGGGCGGGTGAAGGCGTACTGGGTGTCGGTGTCGACGTTCATCTTCACGACGCCGAAGTCGACCGCCGCAGCGATCTCCTCGGCCGAGGAGCCGGAGCCGCCGTGGAAGACCAGGTCGAACGGCTTGGAGCCGGCGGGCAGGCCGAGCTCGGCGACGACCGCGGCCTGCGCGTCGCGCAGGATCTCCGGGCGCAGCGTCACGCCGCCAGGCTTGTAGACGCCGTGCACGTTGCCGAAGGTGAGCGCGGTCATGTACCGGCCCTTCTCGCCGATCCCCAGTGCGGCAACGGTCTGCAGTGCGTCGGCCGGGGTCGTGTAGAGCTTCTCGTCGATGGCACCGACGACGCCGTCCTCCTCGCCCCCGACCACACCGACCTCGATCTCGAGGATGATCTTCGCAGCGACCGAGAGGGCCAGCAGCTCCTCGGCGATGATCAGGTTCTCCTCCATCGGCACGGCGGAGCCGTCCCACATGTGCGACTGGAACAGCGGCGCCTCGCCGCGGGCGACGCGCTCGGCCGACAGCGCCAGGAGCGGACGCACGAAGCCGTCCAGCTTGTCCTTGGGGCAGTGGTCGGTGTGCAGCGCGATGTTCACGGGGTAGTTCTTCGCGACCTCGGCGGCGTAGGCGGCGAAGGCGACCGAGCCAGTGACCATGTTCTTGACCGAGGGTCCGGAGAGGTACTCGGCGCCACCCGTCGAGACCTGGATGATGCCGTCCGCGCCCGCGTCCGCGAAGCCCTTGAGGGCCGCGTTCAGCGTCTGGGACGACGACACGTTGATGGCCGGGAACGCGAACGCGCCTGCCTTGGCGGCGTCGAGCATCTCGGCGTACTTCTCGGGAGTTGCGATGGGCATGCTGGCTGGCTCCTGCGCGCGATCCGGTACGGACGTGTGGATGGTCACTGATTATCGGCCAACCTACCGTGGCAACCGATCGGCCGTGCCTTGCGTATCCCCCGATGAGCGACCCTTGAGCAGACACCCGGAGGAACCCGTGCAGGACATGATCGACAGGTTGGCGAAAGAGCTCGCCCACGCGCCGGAGCCCGGCTTCGACATCGCGAGCACGGTGGCCTCCGGCCGCAAGGCGGTACGACGACGCCGGATCGCCGCAGGTGCGGTGGTCCTGGCCACGGCGCTGGTCGTCGGCGGCACGGCGTGGCTGGTCGCACCGGGCAACGACGACCAGCCCGACGGC
>NZ_JBMCZA010000216.1:48111-49212 GCF_048654705.1 Nocardioides sp. CPCC 206348 | reverse complement strand
ACGCAGACGCCCACGCAGACCATGAGCGCGGGCCTCGAGGAGGAGGCCGAGCCAGTCGTCACCGGGACGGCTGGCGAGCCGGCGATCAATCCCGCTGCCGCGGTCATCGAGCGGGACTCCTTCACCGCGAGCAACGGCAAGCAGGCCGAGATCTACCATCTGCGACTCCACGGCACGGAGTACTACGTCTACCTGCAACCCGACAGTGCTTCCTCGTTCCCGCTGCCTGCGCAGGGCCTCACCTTGCGCGAGTGGGCCGAGGTCCAGCTGGTCGGCCCGGACATCGAGGACGACCAGTGGCTGCGGTTCGACCGCGGCTCACACGTCACTCCGGTGCTCTTCGGCCTGGAGATCGTGAAGCAGGTCCAGAACCCCGGTCTTGGCGAGAACTTCGCGCCGGCAGGCACGCCGACCGCCCTGGTGGAAGCGCGCCTGGACGGAGTCACCTTCTTCCTGGCTGTCCGGTCGATCGACGGCCAGAGGGCCGAGGCCATCTCCTACCGCCGTGACGACCGGATCACCACGCTCCAGCAGTTCCGCACCTTCGCGCTCAACCAGTACGCGGAGAACGAGTCCGGCGGCAGCGAGGGCCTGCGATGAACCGCACCGAACGGGAGCTCGCCTACGTCGAATTCGCCGCTTCGCGCCGCGACCAGCTGCGCCGGATCGCCTACGGCATGTGCGGCGACTGGCACCAGGCCGACGACCTCGTGCAGAACGCCCTGATCAAGCTGTACGTCGCCTGGCCCCGCGTCGTACGCGGCGGGAAGGAGGACGCCTACGTCCGCAAGATCCTGCTCAACGCGGCGATCGACGAGTCCCGTCGCCCGTCGCGTCGGGAGCGGACGACGGAGGCCCTCCCGGAGGTTGCAACAGCGGCCGCGACGACCGTCGAGGACCGCGACTCCCTGGTGAGCGCCCTGCAGGAGCTGCCCGCCCAGCAACGGGCGACGGTGCTGCTGCGGCACTGGCTGGGCCTGTCCGTCACCGAGACCGCCAGGGAGCTCGGCATCGCCGAGGGGACCGTGAAGAGCCACTGCTCACGGGGCCTCGAAGCGCTGCGCGGGCTGCTCGCGCAGACCGGGACGATCTAGGCGAAGC
>NZ_JBMCZA010000216.1:47809-48101 GCF_048654705.1 Nocardioides sp. CPCC 206348 | reverse complement strand
CACGGGGCCTCGAAGCGCTGCGCGGGCTGCTCGCGCAGGCGGAGACAATCTAGGCGCGACTGCGCCCCACCGGCTGCTAGCGTCGGGCGGGTTCGGCTCGTTCGACTCCGCCCCCGGGAGCGCCATGAAGCACGTCCACCGTCTCGCTGCTTCCGTGCTGCTCGCTGCCGGGTCGGTCACCTTCGTCGGCGTGCTGGCGCCGTCCCCGGCGCAGGCCGCAGCCGAACCGATGGGCCTGCTGCACGAGGAGCAGGTCTACGGCGACTTCGAGGTCACCGGCAACACGGTGCTC
>NZ_JBMCZA010000216.1:46799-47799 GCF_048654705.1 Nocardioides sp. CPCC 206348 | reverse complement strand
CACCGCCGGAGGGCGGGACAACCTCCCTGGGCATCACATCTAGCCGCGCCAGGTCTAGCCGCGCCAGGCCTCGCCGCTGCCCAGGTCGGCGTGCTGAAGCACCCAGGCGTGCATCGCGATCGCGGCGGCAGCCGACGCGTTGATCGACCGGGTCGAACCGAACTGCGCGATCGAGAACGTCGCGTCGCACGCCTCGCGCGCCGCCTCCGACAGCCCAGGTCCCTCCTGCCCGAACAGGAAGCAGACCCGCTCGGGGATCTCCATCGTCTCGAGGTGGTCGGAGCCGGGCAGGTTGTCGACGCCGAACAACGGCACCCGCCCGCCGTCGTACGACGACAGGTGGGCCGCGAGGTCCTCGACCGTCGCATGGTGGTGCACGTGCTGGTAGCGGTCGGTGACCATCGCGCCGCGCCTGTTCCACCGCCGGTTGCCGACGATGTGGACCTCGGCGGCCAGGAACGCGTTCGCCGTCCGGACGATGGTGCCGATGTTGAAGTCGTGCTGCCAGTTCTCGATGGCGACGTGGAAACCGTGGCGGCGCAGGTCGAGGTCGGCACGGATCGCCTCAAGGCTCCAGTACCGGTAGCGGTCGACGACATTGCGTCGATCTCCGTCGCGCAGCAGCGCTTCGTCGTACACCTCGGAACCGGGTCCCTGGGGCCACGGACCCGCCCAGGGACCGACGCCGACCTCGGGCTGGCCGTTCGGCATCGGGTCGTACGGCGCCCGCCGCTCGTCTGCGCTGTCCGGATCCGCTGCCACGAACCGCACCCTAACGGCCACGCCATTGGGACCCGGCCGGTACCGTGGCGCCGTGAACTCGCTGGTCGCGACCCCTTTCGTCGTGCCGATGCTGCTGGGCATCAAGTGGCTGGACCCCGAATGGCTCCAGCACCAGTACGGTGCCGCCTTCATCTGGATCGCGATCGGGATCGTGTTCGTCGAGTGCGGGTTGTTCTTCCCGTTCCTCCCCGGTGACACCCTGCTGTTCGCGCTCGGC
>NZ_JBMCZA010000216.1:43871-46789 GCF_048654705.1 Nocardioides sp. CPCC 206348 | reverse complement strand
CGCGCCGCGAGCGACAGCCCGAACAACAACAACAACGGCTACGCCATGCAGTACGTCGACGTCGACGACGACGCGGGCACCTACAACTCCTCCACCGGGACCGTGACGATCCCCGCAGGCTCCCGGGTGACCTGGGCCCGCCTCATGTGGGGCGGCAACTACGACGGCCAGCAGTGCGGCATCGGCCAGCCGGGCGCCTACCCGGCCGGGTCGTCGGCGACCGCCCCGGTGCGGCTGACCGTCGGCGGCGGGGCCTCGCGGGACGTCGTACCCGGTGAGCACTCGTTCGACCCCACCTCGATCGGCTACTACAGCGCGGACGCCGACGTGACCGCCGACCTGGCCGGCCTGCCGTCCGGGCAGGACGTCACGATCACGGTCGGCAACGTCTACGCGCCGACCGGCTCGGGGTGCCACGGCGGCTGGTCCCTGTCCGTGATCCACACGCTCGACGCGGCCGACTGCGGCGCCGAGCGACGCCAGGTCTTCGTGTACGACGGCCACGTCCGCCAGAGCACGACCCCGAACTCCACGTCCATCCCGGTGAGCGGCTTCCGCGTGAGCGGCCTGCCCGTGCGGGCCGGGATCGTCGCGTACGAAGGCGACTCCAGCCAGAACGGCGACCGCTTCTACATCAACCCGCCGCCGACGCTGACCACCACGAACGGGATCCCCGAGCCGACGACGGCGCTCGGCCCGAACAACTTCTTCGTGTCGGCGGCGGACAACAAGCTGGAGCCGAGCCACCCCAACACGTTCTCGATCGACGCCAAGAAGTTCGACGTACCGGCCGGGCTGATCGACCCCGGCGACACCAGCGCGGAGATGCGGACGTTCACCAACGGTGACTCCTACATGGTGCAGGCGCTGATGCTCTCGGTCCCGGTCCCGGCGCTGTGCATCGAGAAGTCGGTCGAGCCCGCGGTGGCGCGGGTGGGCGACGAGCTCACGTGGACGATCACCGTCCGGAACCCGACCACGGCCCAGGCCCTCGGCGTCACCGTCTCCGACGACGCCGTCCCCGACTGCAACCGGTCCTTCGGTTCGCTCGCGCCGAGCGGTTCGCAGACCTACACGTGTACGTCGATCGCCACCGACGACCTCACCAACGTCGCCGAGGCCGCCGGTGTGGGCGCCGACGGGACGCCGTTGAGCGCGTCGGGCGCGGCCACGGTCGACGTCATCCATCCGTCCGTCGCCCTCGAGAAGACGGCCGACCCCGGCGTCGTCCGGGCCGGCGAGACGGTGACCTTCACGGTCACGGCGACCAACGACGGCGACGTCCCGCTCACCGACGTCACGATCAGCGATCCCGACGCGCCCGGGTGCACCGGCTCGGCCTCCCTCGCGGTGGGCGCCTCGGCCTCGATCGAGTGCACGGTCGTGGCCGGCACCGACGACTTCACCAACACCGCGAGCGTGACCGCGACGCCGCCCATCGGTGACGACGTGACCGACGTCGCCGCAGCCCCCGTCGACGTCATCCACCCCGACGTCACGCTGATCAAGACGACCGAGCAGGACGCCGTCACCATCGGTGACTCGATCACCTTCACGATCGAGGTGATCAACAGCGGCGACGTGCTCCTGACGGACCTGACGGTCACCGACGACGCCGCTGCCGACTGCGCCCGCACCGCCGGGACCCTGTCCGACCTGGCTCCCGGCGAGAGCCTCACCTACACCTGCGCAGCCATCGCGGACACGGAACCGGAGTTCCGCAACGACGCCACGGTCAGCGGTACGCCGCCCGACGATGTCGAGGTCAGCGACGACGCCTCGGCGCTGGTCGAGGTGCAGGACCCCGGTCTCACGGTCACCAAGACGGCGGACACCGACCTCGTGCACGAGGGTGACGACGTCACCTTCACGATCACGGTGACGAACTCCGGCACCGTTCCCCTCGACCCGGTCGTGGTCGAGGACCCGTCGTTCCCGTCCTGCGACCGGGCCGACCTCGGCCCGTTGGGGGTGGGGGCCTCCGTCGACTACGACTGCACCGTCGCCGCCCCGTTCGACGACATCACCAACACCGTCATCGCGTCGGGCACCTCGCCCCTCGGCATCGAGGTCAAGGACACGGCGACGGACTTCGTGGACGTGTTCCGGACCGGCCTGACCCTGACCAAGGGCGTCGACGTCGCCCGCGTCCTGCCCGGCGACCCGGTCACCTTCACCCTCACCGTGACGAACACCGGGACGGCCACGCTGACCGACCTGGAGCTGGACGACCCGGCGTACCCGGCCTGCGACAGCGCCGTTCCCGACCTCGCGCCCGACGCCAGCACCGAGCTCACCTGCACGATCACCGCTGGTGCCAACGACATCGTGAACACCGCCACGGTCGCGGGACACTCGCCCACCGGCGCCGTCGTCCCCGCCTCGTCGGGAACCGTCCTCGTCGACGTGATCCACCCGGCGCTGGCGCTGACGAAGACCCCGGCCGTCGCCAGCACGACACCGGGCAGCACGGTGACCATCACCATCACGGTCGAGAACACCGGCGACGTGCGGGTCGACGCCATCGAGGTCACCGACGACCAGGTGGCCGGATGCGGGCGCTCCGTGGGCGACCTGGGCGTGGGCGCGCGGGCGTCGTACACCTGCGACGTGACGGTGGCCGCCGGCGGTCACCACGACGTGGCCACCGCGACCGGCTCGGTCGACTGCCCCGACTGCTCGAGCACCGCGGTGACGGCGTCCGACGACGCCACGATCGCTGCCGTGGCCGACCCGGACACCGATCCCGACCCGGAGCCCGGACCCGGTCCGAACCCCGACCCGGAGGTCGCGCCCGACAACGACGCGGCCCTGCCCGACACCGGGGCGCCCGCCCACACCGGCCCACTGGTGGGCCTCGGCGTCACCCTCGTCCTGACCGGGCTCGTGCTGGTGCGCCGGCGACGGGGCGAAGCGGT
>NZ_JBMCZA010000216.1:42562-43861 GCF_048654705.1 Nocardioides sp. CPCC 206348 | reverse complement strand
TTCGTCGAGTGCGGGTTGTTCTTCCCGTTCCTCCCGGGCGACACCCTGTTGTTCGCGCTGGGACTCTTCATCGCCGGCAGCAACACGACCGGCTACTCCGTCGTGGGCATCGAGCACGAGCCGACCGAGCTCGTCATCGCGATGGTGCTGCTGGTCGTCGCGGCCTTCGCGGGCAATGTCGCGGGCTACGAGATCGGGCGCAAGCTCGGGCCGCCGCTCTACCACCGCGACGGCAGGATCCTGAAGAAGCAGTACTTCGACAACACCAGCGCCTTCTTCGAGAAGCACGGCAACAAGGCGCTGGTCATCGGGCGGTTCGTGCCGTTCGTCCGGACCTACATCACCGTCGTCGCCGGCGTGACGCAGATGGAGCGCCGCCGCTTCTTCGTGTGGAGCGCCATCGGTGCCGTGCTGTGGGTCGTGTCGATCACCCTGCTCGGCTACTTCCTCGGAGCGGCCATCCCGGCGCTCGGCGAGAACATCGACTACGTCACCTTCGCGATCCTGGCCTTCTCGGCGATCCCGCTGGCCTGGGAGTGGTGGCGCCACAAGCGTCCCGGGGCGAAGAGCAACAAGGCCCTCAGCACCGAGGCCGTCAGCACCGACGCCGTCACCGAGGCAGCCGTCACCGACGAGCGATGAGTATTCGCTGAGGCGACGGTCTCCCCTGCATCACCCACCTCAACACACGGGAGCAGCGATGGGCATCAACCTCAACCCCTACATCAACTGGCGCGGACAGGCCCGCGAGGCGATGGAGTTCTACCAGTCCGTCCTCGGCGGCAAGCTCGAAGTGATGACGTTCGCCGACATGGGCGGCACCGCCATGGGCGTCGCCGAGGCCGACGGCGAGCTCGACTGGGTGATGCACGCCGCCCTCTCCGTCTCCGACGCGGTGCTCCTCATGGGCGCCGACCACCCCAAGCACGTGCCCGGCGAGCCGCAGACCCAGCAGGTCAGCATCAGCGGACCGGCCGAGGACGGCGCCACCCTGCGCGCCTGGTGGGAGGGCCTCTCCGACGGTGCGACCATCTTCCAGCCGCTCGAGCAGGCGCCGTGGGGCGACAGCTTCGGCATGCTGAAGGACAAGTACGGCGTCGACTGGCTGGTCAACATCGCGGGCGAGAAGCCCGCCGAGTAACCACCCCGCTCGATGGTCCCGGGTCTATCGCAATTCAGGCCTGGGCGGCGGCCCGGGCAGCGTCGAGCTCGGCCTTGGTGAGGACCGCGCGGATCTCAAGCGCGACGTCCGCCAGCGGGTTGTCGTCGCCCGGGCTGCGGTCGATCGCACACACGACG
>NZ_JBMCZA010000216.1:39854-42514 GCF_048654705.1 Nocardioides sp. CPCC 206348 | reverse complement strand
ACGATCCGCTTGCCCTCGACGTCAGGGCCCTCGGCGAGCTTTGCGGTGCCGTACTTCTTCGCCTCCTTGCGCACGAAGACGACCGGGATGCCGACCAGCTGGCTGACGGCGGTGGCGATCGGGATGCCGCCCATCTCCAGGCCGCCGAGCAGGTCGGCGTCACCGGGGAGCAGCTGGGCGACCTCGCGGGCCACGCGGGCGAGCAGCCCGGGGTCGGCCTCGAAGAGGTACTTGTCGAAGTACTCGTTGCTGACCTGGCCCGAGCGGAGGGTGAACTCACCCGTGAGGCGGCAGGTGGCGTCGATGTCGGCGGCGAGGGCCGTGTCCGTGGTCGTCACGGTCCAGAGCCTAGTGCCGCCATCCGGCACCCTGACGACCTAGGCTCAGGGGGTGCCCGGTCCCCCGCACTCCGCCGCCCGCCGCATCGCCGGCATGGGCGAGACGATCTTCGCCGAGATGTCCGCCCTCGCAGTCCGCACCGGGGCCGTCAACCTCGGCCAGGGCTTCCCGGACACCGACGGCCCGCCGGAGCTGATCGGGGCGGCCGTCGACGCGCTCCGCGGTGGCGCGAACCAGTACGCACCGGGCATCGGCATCCCGACCCTGCGGCAGGCGATCGCGCGCCACCAGCAGCGGCACTACGGCATCGAGCTCGACCCGAACACCCAGGTCGTCGTCACGACCGGCTGCACCGAGGCGATCGCCGGAGCCCTGCTCGGCCTGGTCGACCCCGGCGACGAGGTGATCGTCCTGGAGCCCTACTACGACTCCTACACGGCGATGATCGCCTTCGCCGGAGGGGTACGACGACCCGTCACCCTCCGCGCACCCGACTTCCGGCTGGACCCGGCCGAGCTGGAGGCCGCGGTCTCCGCGCGCACGAAGCTGATCCTGCTCAACACCCCGCACAACCCGACCGGCCGCGTCCTGGACGCCGACGAGCTGGCGGCCGTGGCCCGGGTCGCCCAGGCGCACGACCTGACCGTCGTGACCGACGAGGTCTACGAACACCTGACCTTCGACGGCCGGGTCCACGTGCCCCTCGCGACCCTGCCCGGCATGGCCGAGCGGACCCTGACCCTGTCCAGCGCCGGCAAGTCCTGGTCGGTCACCGGGTGGAAGGTCGGCTGGGCGACCGGACCTGCCCCCCTGGTCGCGGCGGTCACCGCCGCCAAGCAGTGGCTGACCTACACCTCGGGCGCACCCCTGCAGCCCGCCGTCGCCAGCGCGCTCGACAGCCCGTCGGACTTCCCGGCGCGGCTCCGGGCCGACCTGCAGGCGCGCCGCGACGAGCTCGTTGCCGGTCTGACGGCGGCCGGCCTGACGTCGTACACACCGGAGGGGACGTACTTCGCCACCACCGACGTCAGCGCCCTCGGCTGGGCCAGCGGCGGTGACTTCTGCCGCGCGCTGCCCGAGCGGGCCGGCGTGGTCGCGATCCCGTCGGAGGTCTTCTACGACGACCCCGACGCGCCCGGTGCCGGACGGCAGCTGGTCCGCTGGGCGTTCTGCAAGCGGCCCGACGTCATCGCCGAGGCCGTGGCCCGCCTGTCGGCCGCCGACCTGGCCCGCTGAGCGCTGGTCGAGGACTGACGTCGATGCAGCAGATCGGCCGCTACCCCGTCTCCCGGGTCATCGGGTCGGGGGGCTTCGGGACCGTCCACCTCGGCGTCGACCCCGGCTCCGGCGAACCCGTCGCGATCAAGGTGCTCGACTGGCCCGAACAGGGTTGGCGTCGCCGGATGTTCCGCGACGAGGCCGCCGCGCTGCGCTCGGTCAACCACCCCAACGTGGTGCGGATCCGCGACGTCATCGACACCCCGGACCTGGCCGCCCTCGTCACCGACTACGTCGAAGGTGCGTCGCTGCGACGCGTCCTCGAGGAGGCCGGCCCGCTCAACGGGCCGCAGGCCCTGTCGGTGCTCACGGGCGCGTTGCAGGGCCTTGCCGCCGTCCACGCGACCGGCCTGGTCCATGCCGACCTGAAGCCCGAGAACATCCTGCTCGACACCACCGGGACATCGCGCCTGATCGACTTCGGCCTGACCGGGCCACCCCGCGCACTGAGCGGCCCCGACACCTGGATCGGCACGCCCGCCTACCTCGCCCCCGAGGTCGTGCTCGGCCAGCACATCGACCAGCGCAGCGACCTCTACGCCACCGCGGTGATGCTCTTCGAGCTGCTCTGCGGACGCCCGCCGTACGTCGGCCCGAACCCGGTGATGACCGCGCTGCTGCACGTGCAGTCGCCGATCCCCGACCTCCAGCGCCTGTACCCGGGGATCAGCGACGCCCTCGCCGGACTCTGCACGCAGGACCTCGCCAAGGACCCGACCCGACGCCACCAGAACAGCCGGGCGTTCCTGACCAGCCTCAACATCGCCGCGACCCAGGCGTACGGCGCCGAATGGGCCGCCGCGGGCGCCGCGCTCGGCACGCTCGTTGCCTCCACACTCGCCGCCCTGTCGGGCCTTTCCGCCGCACCCGCCGCACTCGGCCTGCTCGGCGCAGCGCCCGCAGCGGCGCCGCTGGCAGCCGGGCTGGCTGCCGCGGGGGCGATCGGCTCGGGCGGGGTCGCCGCAGGCCTCGGCGGTGCCGGGGCAGGCGGCGGAGTCGCGGGCGGCGCGGCCGTCGGCGCCGGGGGTGCGGGCGTCGGTGGA
>NZ_JBMCZA010000216.1:37851-39757 GCF_048654705.1 Nocardioides sp. CPCC 206348 | reverse complement strand
CCAAGGGGGCCGTCGCGGCCGCGAGCATCTTCGCTGTCGTCAGTGCCGGAGCCGGCACCGCCGTACTCCTCAACGACGACGACCCCGCCGCATCGAAACCACCGGCAGAGGTGCTGCGGGACGTCTACGCCTACACGCTCGCCGGAGCGGACCCCGACGGGGACGGGATCCCGGACACCACCGTCGTCGTCATGGACGGGGCCGACGAGGTCACCCGGCTTCCCGATGCGGGCGAACCGTCGTGGAGCGCCGACGGCCGCTACGTCGCCGTCGTCTCCGCGGGCGCGCTGACGGTGGTCGACACCGACAACGGCTCCACCACGACCACGGAGTGTCGTGACCCCGACGGATGCGGGCCGAGCGCCGTCCGCGACGACCGCGTCGTCACCCTCGACGGTTCCGGGGTCGTCAGCTACTCCCTGCCTTCCCTCGACGATCGACGGGACGAGGCGACGCAACCGGCCGGCATCACGTGGGACGCACTACTGGCGACGGGCGACAGCATCCTCGCCTTCGGGTACGACGGCTCCACCGACGGTTACCGCGGCGGGCCGGTCGCCGTGTCCCATCGCATCGATGCCGACGGAACGGTCACCCGCTTCGACGACCAGCTGCCTTCCGGCGCCTCCTTGTGGGAGGACCAGGCCTACTCGGCACAGTCGGCCTACGGCGGCCCCCGGGCTGCCGTGCTCGAAGGCGGCAGCGGCGGGGCCTGTGTCTACGGCTACACGCTGTTCATCGTGGATCCGGCCCAGCCGGGCACCTCCGTCGCCACGGACATGTCCGCGATGGTGGAGGGCGAGGCCGCCGATCAGGAGTACCAGACCATCAACGACCTCTGGTTCGACAGCGAAGGAACGCTCCGCGCCAGCAGTTCCACCAACGTCTGCGAGTTCGGAGACGACTTCACCTCGACCTCGCGCCCCGGAGTCCCACAGAGCGTCTGGCGCCTGGACGGAACGACGTGGGTGCTCGACGACAACCGGCCGCTGTTGTCCACGAACCTGCTGCCGACCGGCGCCCGGATCGACCTGACCGCGGACCCCGACGCGGGATCAGGTGGCGGTCAGGGAGCGCTGGCCCTGACGACCCCCCAGGGCATCGAACAGATCGACGACCACGTGCTGAGGGTGTTCACACCAGCGATCTGACCCGTCAGCGCTGGTACCAGCGACCCACTTCGGGCCGCAGCAGCATCCACGCTGCCGAGCCGAACACGCCGACGAGCGCGAGCAACGGCCAGGCACCGACCGACATCACGACGAGCAGCAGGGCGCCCGTCACCGCGGAGACGACGAGGGTGATCCGGGCCCAGTTCTGGCCGATGAAGGCGAGCCCGGCGAGCACGATCGCGACGACCGCCCACAGGGCGAAGCCGACGAGGACGACGTACATCCCCGCGAGGAGGGTGTTCTCGGTGAGGTCGTAGGTCTCGACCGCCTTGGGCTGGTCGCGCGAGACCTCGGCGAACAGGTCCTCGGCCTGCGACGGCAGGACGGCCATCATCACGACGATGCCGAGCAGCACGAGCGTGGAGGTGATCCAGGTCAGGGCGCAGGCTGCGGTCAGCGCCTGCGGCCGCGTCCGTCGTACGACGGCAGGCCGGCGGCCGAACGCACGCGGGTCCCCGAACGGGTGCTCGCCCGCGGCGTCACCCTTGGTCGTGCCCGGATCAGCAGGAGCAGCAGGACCCGCCGGCGAAGCAGCATCGGGCGATGCCGTCGCGGACCGCCCGGCAGGCGTTCCCGGCGGCCGCATCAGCCCGACCCGCTCGGCCCGGCGTTCCTCGTAGGCCTGCACCCACGGGCGTCCGGCGTACCAGTCACGCGTCGGCTGGAGCCACAGCAGCAGGATCGCGAAGACCAGCATCGCGGCGAAGAAGTCTGCCGCGGCCATGCCACCCACG
>NZ_JBMCZA010000216.1:32525-37780 GCF_048654705.1 Nocardioides sp. CPCC 206348 | reverse complement strand
GCCGTCGCGGCGCCGGCGCCGATCACGCAGAGCACCTGCAACATGCTGGTGTAGCCGTCGAGCGTGAGCCCGAGCCCACTCATCGGCGGCTTCCCCAGCGCCGTCTGCAGCTTCTCCTGCACCTCGAGCGTGCGCAGCGTCGAGATCCGCTCCCATGCGGACAGCACGACGATGATCGAGCCGCCGATGATCAGCGAACCCGCGATCGTCGCGTGCCCCGGTCGTGGCTGCTCCTGGCTCATGCCACCCATTCCACCAGACGGCCCCTCAGGCGTTGACGACCAGCCCGTCCTCGCCGCGGTCCACCGTCACCGCGCCGCCGTCGACGACCTGGCCGCCGATCAGCAACCGGGCGAGCGGGTCGCCGAGCGCGGACTGGATGAGCCGGCGCAGCGGGCGGGCGCCGTACGCCGGGTCGTAGCCGACATCGGCCAGCCACTCGCGCGCAGCCGGAGTGACCTCCAGCGAGATGCGCCGTCCGGCCAGCCGGTTCTCCAGCAGGCGGAGCTGCAGCTCGACGATCGTGGCCAGGTCGTCCCTGGTCAGTGCGTCGAAGGTGACGATCTCGTCGAGGCGGTTCAGGAACTCGGGCTTGAACGCCTTGCGCACCGTCGCCATCACGCCTTCGCGCTGCGCCTCGGGCTCGAGCGTCGGGTCCACGAGGTACTGCGAGCCGAGGTTGGACGTGAGGATCAGGATCGTGTTGCGGAAGTCCACGGTCCGGCCCTGGCCGTCGGTGAGCCGGCCGTCGTCGAGCACCTGCAGCAGGATGTTGAAGACCTCCGGGTGGCCCTTCTCGACCTCGTCGAGCAGCACGACCGAGTACGGCCGGCGGCGGACGGCTTCGGTGAGCTGGCCGCCTTCGTCGTACCCGACGTAGCCCGGAGGGGCACCGACGAGGCGCGACACCGAGTGCTTCTCGGAGTACTCGCTCATGTCGATCCGGACGATCGCCCGCTCGTCGTCGAACAGGAAGTCGGCCAGGGACTTGGCGAGCTCGGTCTTGCCGACGCCGGTCGGGCCCAGGAACAGGAACGAGCCGGTCGGGCGGTTGGGGTCCGAGATGCCGGCGCGCGATCGTCGTACGGCGTCGCTGACGGCACGCACGGCCTCGCGCTGGCCGATCAGCCGGGCGCCGATGACCTGCTCCATGTCGAGCAGCTTGGCGGTCTCGCCCTGCAGCAGCCGGCCGGTCGGGATGCCGGTCCACGCCTCGACCACCTCGGCGATCTGCGGGGCGCCGACCTCGTCGCCGACGAGCTTCTCCTCCTTCTCGGCGCTCGCTTCGCTCGAGCCCTCCGTGGCCTCGGCCGCGGTGATCTGGGCCTCCAGCGCGGGGATCTTGCCGTACTGGATCTCGCTGGCACCGGCCAGGTCGCCCTCGCGCAGCTTGCGCTCGGCCTCGCTCCGCAGCTGGTCGAGCTGGCGCCGCAGCTCGCCCTCACCCTCCAGGGACGCCTTCTCGCGCTCCCAGCGGGCGTCGAGGCCGCGCAGTGCTTCCTCCTTGTCGGCGAGGTCGGCGCGCAGGACCTCGAGCCGGTCGCGCGAGGCGTCGTCGGACTCCTTGGCGAGCGCGAACTCCTCCATCCGCAGCCGGTCCACCTGGCGCCGGAGCTGGTCGATCTCCTCCGGGGAGGACTCGATCTCCATGCGCAGGCGGGAAGCGGCCTCATCGATGAGGTCGATGGCCTTGTCGGGCAGCTGGCGTCCGGTGATGTAGCGGTCGGACAGCGTCGCGGCCGCCACCAGCGCGGCGTCGGTGATCCGGACGCCGTGGTGCGCCTCGTACTTCTCCTGGATGCCGCGCAGGATCTGGATGGTGTCCTCGACCGAGGGCTCGCCCACGAACACCTGCTGGAAGCGCCGCTCCAGCGCGGGGTCCTTCTCGACCCGCTCGCGGTACTCGTCGAGCGTGGTCGCGCCGATCATGTGCAGCTCGCCGCGCGCCAGCATCGGCTTGAGCATGTTGCCCGCGTCCATCGCGGAGTCGCCGCCGGCGCCCGCGCCGACGACCGTGTGGAGCTCGTCGATGAACGTGATGATCTGGCCACCGGCGTCCTTGATCTCCTCGAGGACCGCCTTGAGCCGCTCCTCGAACTCGCCGCGGTACTTCGCGCCGGCCACCATCGCGGCGAGGTCGAGCGACAGGACGCGACGGCCCTTGAGGGAGTCGGGGACGTCGCCGTCGACCACCCGCTGGGCGAGCCCCTCGACCACGGCGGTCTTGCCGACGCCGGGCTCACCGATGAGCACCGGGTTGTTCTTGGTACGACGGGACAGCACCTGGATGACGCGACGGATCTCGGCGTCCCGGCCGATGACGGGGTCCAGCTTGCCGTCCTCGGCCGCCGCGGTGAGGTCGACGGAGTACTTCTCGAGTGCTTCGTACGTCGACTCGGCATCCTGCGACGTGACCCGACGGTTGCCCCGGACGGCCGTCAGCGAGTCCTGCAGCCCGGCGGCCGTCAGGCCGGCGTCGGTCAGCACGGTCTTCGCGGCCGACTCGACGGTCGCGAGGGCGATCAGCAGGTGCTCGGAGGCGACGTAGTCGTCCTTCATCGAGCCGGCGAGGTCGATGGCGGAGGCCAGGACCCGGGTCAGTCCTGCCGATGCCGCGGGCTGCTGGACGGTGGCGCCGCTCGCGCGGGGCAGTCCGTCCCGGACGGCCGACGCGGCGTGCACCAGGGCGGGCGCGTCGACGCCGGACTTCGCGACCAGGCTGGACGCGATGCCGTCGGCCTGCAGCAGCAGGGCGACGAGGAGATGGATCGGCTCGACACTCGTGTTGCCGGCCGTGGTGGCGGCGAGCTGGGCGGCCTCGATCGCCTCGCGACTGCGCGTCGTGAACTTGTCGGACCCGAAAGCGCTCATGAAAGGGAGTCTCCTGGAAGGTGCGTGGGAATGGATGGTGACACTCATTCCAACGCGCGCAAAGTTGAGTCTATTGCACTCAACTTTGCGGTGTGCGTCTCATTCGACGCCTCATGGTGGGTGGGCAACCCCTCGCCCACCCACCACGGATGCAGGAACCGCCCGGACCCCACGTCCCGCCAGCAACCCCACATCACTGGCAGGCAGCAGTCCTGCGGCAAAAACGGTCCCACAGTCCGGCCCGCCACAGCCCGTTGTTTCAGGTGCGACCTCCCGCGAAACGGCCCGTACGACGGCGCTCCCTGCCAGCATGGGCCCGTGGCTCGACGGGCGGACGAGATCGACGACCGGACCCCGCTCGCGGGCGCCCGGATCGATGTCGCGGCGCGCATCGGCTGGCTGCTCCGCACCAGCCGCATGGCGGCCGGTGTCCGGATGCGCGAGTTCGGGGAGCTGGCCGGGACCGGCTCCCACCTCTCGCCCGCGACCCTGTCGCGCGTGGAGACGGCCGGCCGGCGCAGCGGCACCGTGATCGATGCCTACGAGCGGGCGCTCGACCTTCCGTACGGGCACCTCCGCGCACCCATCGACGTACTGTCGCGCACGTTCTCCTACGCCCCCGAGGACGTCGAGCCGTACACACCCGAGGCGACCCTTGCGGGCTTCTCGAGCAGCTGCGCAGCGGTACTGGACCAACCGTCCGGCGGCGACTGGTTGCGCTTCGCCGAGTACCACGCGCACACGCCCTTCGGACTTCCCGAACCCGACGTACGACCGTTGATCGAACGCCTCGCCAACGAGGTGGGACGCTCGGCCGGGACGGGCTACCAGCTGCGCTACGAGGCGCTGGCCAAGCTGCGGTGCAGCGCCTACGGCGACATCGTGGCCGAGGTCATCCGCGAAGCCGTCCTCGCTCCGGGCATGCAACGCGCGTACGACCTGATGAGCGCGGTCACCGAGCTGCCGACCCCTGCGTTGGTGCAGTGGTGCGGGGAGCTCCTCTCCCACGACTCTTGGCAGATCGCCCGGGCCAGCTGCCTCGGCATCCAGAACATGCGCAGTGTCGGCGGCCTGCGGACGCGCGACTGGTTGCCGCTGGTCGCCCCGTTCGCGGCGGCCTGCATCGCGGCGGTGGACGACTCCCGTCGCGGACCGATCCTCAGCGCGACCCTGGCCTCGTGCCCGCCCGACTTCCGGCGCGAGGTCCGTGCCGCCGTCGGCTTCGACCTCCCGCCGCCCCGCAAGGCAGCTGCCTGGACGCAGAGCCGTCGCAACCGCCACTTCGCCCACGCGGCCCGGATGGCCGCCGACATCGCAGGCAACAGTGCGGGCGAGGGGGTGCTGACCCGCCTCGTGTTCGAGGTGCTCTACGACTTCCGGGCGACCCACGTCGTCACGTCGGGCTTCCTGCTCGTCGCATCGCCCTTCTCCGACGGCGTCCGCGAGCAGCTCTGCAGTGCGGCACTCGAGGGTCCCGACGAGACCACCCGGCACGGCGCTGCCTACGCGTTCGCGAACCTGATGGTGCCCTTCGAGGTCGCCGACCCTGCCCCGTGGCTGGCCTCGCCCGACCCCGCGATCCGGGCAGCCGGGCTCTCGATCTGCGGGTTCGCGGGAGTCCCGTTGCCCGAGGCGACGCTTCGGGAGCTCGTGGGCGCCGACGACGAGCTGTGTCGCGACGCCCTCTTCGCGGCGGGCATGGCCAGCCAGCCCGAGCTCGCGCAGATCGCCACGAACCACGCGGACCCGGCGGTCCGGGACGCCGCGCGATGGTGGACCGACCACGGCGGCCGGGTCAGTCGCTGACGATCTCCGGCGGCGCCTCGTGGGCGGGCAGGGCGACGTTCGTCGCCGTCTTCTCGTCGACCAGCGCGAGCTTGCAGAACTCCTCGCCGAACGGCGTCAGGTGCACGCTGCGGCGCACGACCTTGGCGAACTTCACCGAGTGCATCGCGGCCAGCACGTCGGGCTGCGCCTCGAGCACCTGGTACTCCAGGTGGTCGTGCACGGCCTCGCGCGAGAACCAGATCAGGCCCAGGCGGAACAGGTTGTTGAGGTACGACGGCACCTGCTCGACGTAGCGCAGGCCGGCGCGCGGACCCACCATGTTCAGGCCCGGTGCGATCAGTTGGCTGCTCATCATGCCGATCGGTCCGCCGGTGCGGATGTCGACGCTGGGCTGCGGCCCGTTGCGCAGCAGCATCACCAGGATCCGTGCCTCGTCGGGCGCGAGCTCGTCGAGGATCCGGTCGAACGCCGGGTGGCGGTCGTTCTGGCCCCAGACGTCGCGGGACTTCTCCAGCAGCTCGTTGCCACGGTCGCGCAGGGACAGGGCGCGGCTCGCGACGACCTGGCCGTCGACGACCGCAGCAGGCGCGGCCTTC
>NZ_JBMCZA010000216.1:25576-32490 GCF_048654705.1 Nocardioides sp. CPCC 206348 | reverse complement strand
GTTGCCGCCGAGCGACTCGCCGACCCGCAGGAAGGCCGTCCCCATGGGGGTGCCGTCCGCGAGGGTGCGGGCCAGGTCACCCACCGCGCCGACGACGGAGCCGACCTCGCGAATGAGGGAGGCCGCCTCGTCCCGGTTCGTCACGGCCTTGCCGACGCGCATCCAGTTGCGGGCCGTCGTACGCATGCCCCAACCGGCGGTGTGCAGGGCGGCCGAGCCGGCCACCCGGGCCAGGCCCGGAAGGGATTCGACGACGGTGGGACTCGCGAGCGCAGGCAGCCGCGGCAGGTCCTCGCCGCCGACACCCCGGTTCTCCGAAGAACTTGATTCTCTTGCCACGGTCCCATCCTCCATCAACAACACCTCGGGCGTTCCGCGCTGCCCCCTGCTGGTCACACCCACGAGAAACGACTCACGGCGGGAAACCGGGAATCAGGCCCCAGTTGAAGATCGCCAGGTGGAGGAACCCGCCCGCAGCGCCCATCACCGCACCGTGGAGGTAGAGCATCCACTCGTCCTCCTTGATGGCCGAGCGCATCATCTCGACGAAGTCCTTCGGCGGCAGTTCCTTGGTACGACGCGCGATCAGCACGCGGATCTTCTCCGACTGCTTGCGGCTGAACTCCGCGTCACGGAACGGGGTGATCGTGCGGCCGACTGCCTCCATCGCGAAGGAGTCCTTGATCCGGTCGTACCGCTTGCCGCCCATGGCCACGTTGACGGCACCGCGCAACGGGCCGGCGGCCTTGTCGATGGCAGGCCGCATCGCGGTCGCGATCATCTGGCGGGTCCGGTCGCCGCGGGGTCCGTCCATCAGGAAGTCACCGATGCGCTCGAGCGTGACCACGTCATCGGCGATGATCCGGGCGTAGACCTCGGCGCACTCGTCCTGGCGCCGCAGGAACAGCCCCTGGACCTTGATGCCGAGGACCTTCCGGGGCTCCGGCGGGTCGAAGATCAGCCACATGCCGAGCAGGTTGGTCGTCCATCCGACGAAGACGCCGAGCAGCGGCAGCAGCCACCAGATGTGCCACGTCTGGTCGACGATCGCGACCGGGATGCCCAGCAGGAAGCCGAAGATGAACCCGAAGGCCACCATCAGGTTCAGCTCCTTCTGACCCACGTCCTTGAACACCCGCACCACGAGGTCGGGGTTCTTGCGGAAGTGGTCGATGACCATGATCTTCGGGTCGAGCAGCTGGTCGATGTGCACACCGATCTCGTCGGTGATCGTCTTGACGACGGCAGGCAGCTGGGCCTGGACCCGGTCGACGACGGCGGTGCGGACCGGGCGGGGCAGGTCGCGCCACAACTTCGGGTGCTCGCGCAGCATGACCTCTTCGACGAGCTCGGGAAGGTCGGGCCGGAACACGTTGACGATGTGCTCGGCGATCTGGTCGGGCTCGAGCTGGGCGTAGAACTCCGCGGGGGTGCCGAGCTTCGCGATCACCTTGTCGACAGCGATGCTGCCCATCTTGGCGGCGCGCGCGGGGACGATGCCCTGCCAGCCGAGGCCGCCCTCCATCCAGCCCGGGATCTCCTGCAGCTTGCGCGGCATGAGCCCGGTGACTTCCTTGAGCCCGGGGACCTTGAAGCCGTGGAACTTGATGGGAGAGAACAGCATCCACAGGCCGGACCAGTTGATCAGCCAGCCGATGATGCCGGTGAAGAACGGGATCGAGATGAACGCGAACCAGTCGACGCCGTGGCTACCCGTGAGGTCGCCGCTCGCCCAGTCCCTGAAGAAGTCCCCTATCGCGTCCACACGCACCTCTCGTCCTGTTGGGGCCCGCCGCGCCCCAGTGCCACTGACGGTCCCGACGGGCTGAGGCTAGTGCTTCTTGTGACGATTGGCACGGGGATCTCAGGTCACGGTGTCGCAGGAACCTCGTCGCGCCGTTGGAGGCGCACGTCGTTCTCCAGCTTCCCGAACTTGCTCAGCGGCTGGATCCGGAACGCGATCCTCGCCTGGACGTCGGCGGCGGCGACGAAGCCGAACGTCCGGGAGTCGTCGGAACCGCCCCAGTTGTCACCGATCACCCAGTAGTGGTCGTCGGGAACGGTCACCCAGGCGGGCTCCTGCCCCCGAGGCGACGACGTGCCGTCGTCGACGCAGCACGGCTCGGTCTTGTCACCGACCCGGCCGGACCAGGCGGGGTTGTCGACCACATAGGTGACGTCCTCGCCCTCCGGACGCACGAGCACGACGGGTGGGTCGGCGTCGGCAGTGACCTGGACCTGGTCGCCCGGCAGGCCGATGACCCGCTTCACGACGGAGATCTCGCGCCCGCCGAGGGGGCTCTCGACGATGTCGAAGCGCTGGACGTCGTCCTTGCCGAAGACGTCGACCAGGAGCCGGTCGCCGCTGGACACGGTCGGCTCCATGCTGCTTCCGGACACCTTGACCGAGAAGGCCAGGGCAGCGATGACCACGAGCATTCCCGCGAAGAACACGGCCAGCGCGCCCACTCCGAGAGCAGTCCGCAGCCAGCTGCGGTCGCGGGCTCCGTTCGTCACGGCACGAACCGTACGCGATCGGTCGCCCCGAACCGCACCTGAGAAATAACCGTGACAAATTGTCGCGTACACCACTTTTCCGTGGCAGACTCCGGGGCGCTTGGCCTTAGGCATGGGGATGCGGCCAGCGTCCACCGTCGGTTCGGGAGGGATCGGCGGATTGCCAGGAGGATTCAATTGAACAAGATTGATGGAATGGGCCGTACCCGTCTGGGACGGTTCGCAGCAGTCACCGTCCCCGCCACTCTGCTCACCGCAGGACTCGGGGTCGCCATGCTGCAGGGAATGGTCGGCGCCGTGCTTGCGTCGGCCGAGGGATTCACGCTCAACAGTGATCGCATCGAGAGCAACGGACTGAAGGCGCGCGTGGGCGCAGCCGACGTTGCTGGCGGTGATCAGGCCACGGTGTACGCCGAGACCGGCGCCATCACCACGGCCAGCGGAATCGAGGTCATCACCCCCGACGTGACGATCCCGCTGATCAACCTTCCGGCACACCTCGAGGTGTCTTCGACCGACACCACGATCTCGCTCGGTGCCGTCGGGCTCAACGCGAAGACGTTGAACACCCCCAACGGCGCCGCGCTCGGCACCACCACCATCGGTGTCGCGCAGTCCGAGGCCGGCTTCACCAACACCACCACCGACAGCGGCTACGTCGCTGACGCGTTCGCGCTGACGAGCAGCTCGGCTGACCTGCCGAACGTCAACGCGACGGCCTACGCGATCACGTTGCAGAGCCTCGAGCTCGACAACCTGTCGCTCGCGGTCGCGCTCGGTAACTGATCGACCTCCGGTCGATCACCGCGATCAGCCTCTCGGCTGACGGCTCGTCCGTCTGTCCCTGAGCGGTCGCAACTCCGCCCGTGGGGACGCGTGCGCTTCCGCGCGTCCTCACGGGCACCACCACTGTTTTCGTAGGGACACATCGCATGACTGAGATCTCCGACAACCCTGTCGTCGCACCACTCACCGCGGCCCCGCGAGCGGGCCTCGTCGCCCGCATCCGGAACCGCTTCACCCTGTACCGCCGGACCCGCCCGTTCTGGGGTGCCCTGGTCCTCGCGCTCGGGGCGTACTTCATCGCCCAGCCGCTGCTCGGCGGCAGCTTCGCCTTCTACACGACCGTCGGCGCCCGCAGCATCACCCCGCTGCTGCTCGCCGCCGGCATGCTGGCCGCGGCCGCCATCGCGCTCGTCCTGCCCGCCCAGCGCCACTTCCCCGCCATCATCGCGACCCTGCTGTCCGTCGCGTCACTGCCCCTGGCCAACCTGGGTGGCTGGCTGATCGGGATGGTGTGCGGCATCACCGGCGCCGGCCTGGTGTTCGCGTGGACGCCGTACACCGCGAAGCAGCTGGAGCGCTTCGCAGCGAAGGACAAGGCCAGGGCCGAGCGACGAGCCCTCCGCAAGGAACGTCGATGAGCCGGGTACGACGACGCGGCCCGTCGGTCGTCGCCGACCACTTCCGCGCCGCCCTGCGCGAGCGGACCGCGCAGATGACCGATGCCGCCGCCGTACGACGGGGCACCCGGGTGCGGGCCGTCGTACCGCTCGCCGGCGGCCTGTGCGCCCTGGTCTCGATGTTCCAGCTGGTGAGCAACGACGTGATGGCGGTGAACTTCACGACCGCCAACCAGGAGTTCCAGCTGTACTCCAACTACCTCCAGGGCGAGCAGGCCGCGGGCTTCCTCTCGACGAACAACACGTCGACGGGCGAGGACAACGGAGTGACCGAGCTCGGCATCCGCTCGGCGAAGCTGGCCGGGCTGTGCGCGATCGCCCACGAGGACGTGCCGGTGCTCGGCGAGGTGACCCTGATGATCATCGCCGGCGTGCCGGTGAAGAGCTCGTTCGTCAACGGCGCCAACACCACGACCGACGGCGCGGGCGCTCCGCTGGCCTTCGATGCCAACGGTCAGCTGGTCGGCGGGAACCACATCACGGCGAGCAACCTGTTCGTGAACTCCCGATCCCTGAGCGGCTTCGGGAACAAGATCAGCGGCATGAACCTCGGCCAGAGCGCCGACACCGTCGACACGACGGCCGCCATCGAATGGCCCAACGGCCAGGGCCAGCCGGACCCCGGTGACTTCGGCCTGACCGTCGACAAGCTCAACGTCGGCGGACTCGGCGGCGACACCTACGGCATCAACCTGCAGGGAGCGATCACCTTGCCGAACCTCAAGATCAAGGTCATCAAGGGCCACAAGACGCAGGCCGACTGCCCGACCCAGGCCGCCGGCTGATGCGCGCGGCATGGGCGTGGTTCCGGTCCTTCCGGCGGACGCGGCCGTTCTGGGGCGGCCTGTGGTGCATCCTCGGCGGTGCCTGGATCATCCGCTCGATGTTCTTCTCGTTCGTGCTGGCCGTGACCGGGGGCTGGAGCTTCTCGGCCGGCTACATCCTGGGTGGATCGCTGATCCTGTTCGGCGTGGTCACCTGGTGTGCCCCCCACTACCGGGGCCTGCTCGGACTGATGGCGATCCTGCTGTCCCTCGCGGCCTTCGTCGCAGCCAACCTCGGCGGCTACCTCCTCGGTTCGGTCCTGGGCATCCTCGGCGGATCGATGATGTGGGCGTGGGGCGAGAAGGCGCCGAGGAAGGAGAAGGAAGGCCGCACGTCGCGCAGTCATCGTCGAAGGGAACTCGAGGCTGCTGATGCAGCGGCCTGACGGTGTCCTTCCGGGCCAGCTGACGATCGGGCGCCAACGCCTGGTCGTGGTGCTCGCGATCCTGGCGGTTGCCGCGACGACGATCCTGGTGCCCCGCCCCGGCGACGGTGCACGCGGCCAGGCGCAGAGCAATGCCTACCAGCCCTTCGCCTGTGACCAGCCGGGCAGTAGCAACCCGCAACAGCGGCGCCAGGAGATCCAGCTCGACAACGGCGCCGGCGACTTCAACGCCGCCGGGCGGATGTATCCGTGCCTGGCCGGGGTGCGCTGGCACCTGCAGTCGGGCAACGTCACCACGTCGAGCACGACGCCGGCCATCGGCCAGATCCGTACGGCGTACGGCCGCGAGTTCCCCGACACCGTCTATTACGCCGCTGCCGGCTCGCGCACCGACCTCTACCAGATGGCGTTCAGCGGACTGCAGTTCTGCAGCGGCGACACCACGCCCATCAGTGCGTGTGCCCCGACCGGCACCAAGGACATCCAGCTGTACGCCGACACCGCCGACGCGCCCGGCCCGAAGGCAGCCACCAACTACCGGCTGACGATCACCCCCGACCAGGCGATCACCATCGGGGGCTCGGGCGTCTGGACCGAGGTCCTGGCCACGGCCAACAGCTCCTTCACCGTGCCCGTCGCCGAGCTCCCCACGGCGACGCACCTCGCGTGCGGGCTGGTGGGAGGCATCGCCCGCGGGGGCTTCCTGGGCATCGGCGGCACCTGCGAGCTCAGCGCCTCCGACTTCTCCGGCAGTCTCGCCCAGTGGCTCGGTGGCGGCGAGAACTACACGCTGCTCGGGATCAACCTGGACCTCTACTACCTGGTCACCCACCGCCAGAACCCGACGGATCCCTACACGCAGATCCCCGTCGACGGCTCGGGCAACCCACTGAACTCCATCCAGCTCCCCAACACGACGATCTCGGTGAGCTGATGGCAACCGAGACGACGGCCGACGCCGTGCGGCACGGCACCCGCTGGAAGCGCCTGGCCGGGGCGCTGACCGCGTCCCTCGGGACGCTGGCCGCCCTCGCGTCGATCACCTGGCAGAACGCCTTCGGCATCGACGCCACGATCATCATCCAGGACGGCAACGCCACCTTCTCGGCCAGCCAGATCAATGCCAACGACGCAGCCTTCGGGATGGCGCCCGTCCGGCTGGGCAACGGCAACTGGAAGAACGTGCTGCGGGCGGGCTTTGCGACCGCCACGCTCGACGGCCTGTGCATCTCGAAGACGGAGACCCTCGCCGGCCTGGTGAAGTACACGATCAAGCTGACGGCGGGGGACGGCACGGCCGCCCTCGAGAGCCGGGCCAACAACGCGACGCTCGACGTGACGACCTTGAGGGGCGCGGCGATCAGCCTGCAGGGCAGCACCCAGCTCGGGCAGGCCACGACCGACCTCACCACCATCCCGGGCACGGCGCCGTACGAAGCCAATCCCTTCGGGGTCCCGCAGACCTGGGGCGGCGGCTTCTTCGGGCCCGGTGCGGCCGGTCCCAACGCCTACTCCGAGTCGGGCAACGGCGGTCACGTCAACGGCCAGGGCTTCACCGGGATCGACGCGACCCGCGGCACCCTGACCTCGGTCTACGGCCAGCTGTGGCAGGCGCAGGTCTCGGGTGACGTCACCTTGCCGAACCTGTCGATCAAGGTGTTGCCGTTCACCGACAGCATCGGCTTCAACGCCAACGGCACGCAGAACACGACCCCCGACGGCAT
>NZ_JBMCZA010000216.1:25277-25527 GCF_048654705.1 Nocardioides sp. CPCC 206348 | reverse complement strand
CTACCCGAGGTGACGGTCGTTCAGGGCTTGCGGCGCCAGACCACGACGGACTGACCGATCGTGGCCTGCGGGACCGCGGGCAGGTTGCTCCGCGGGACGGCCGGACGCGTGGCCAGCGCCTGGTTGAGCGCCTCGCGGGCGGCCTCGAGCTCAGCGGCGAGCTCCGCGTTGCGCGCCCGGAGGGCGGCCGCGGCGTTCTCCAGCTCGAGAATCCGGCGCACGCCTTCGATGCCGATGCCGGCGGCTGTCA
>NZ_JBMCZA010000216.1:21833-25223 GCF_048654705.1 Nocardioides sp. CPCC 206348 | reverse complement strand
ATCAGGCCGACGCGCTCGTAGGTGCGCAGCGTCTGCGGGTGCAGGCCGCTGAGCTGGGCGGCGACGCTGATCACGAAGACCGCATCGCCCTCGCCCGGCGGCCCCTGCGTCGACCCGGTGACCATCACGAGCCCTCCGCGAAGAGGCCTGCCCGCAGCGTCGTACCGGACGTCGCGGCAGCGAACGCCTCCAGCGCCTCCCGGGCCGCAGCGTCGAGGGTGCCCGGGACCTGGACCTCCACCGTGGCGAGCAGGTCGCCCCGGCTGCCGTCGGCCTTCAGCGCGCCCTTGTTGCGGACCCGGAAGGTCCGGCCGCTGGGCGTGCCGGCAGGGATCCGGAGCGTGACCGGGGCACCACCGAGCGTCGGGACCTTGATCTCGGCACCGAGCGCCAGCTCGGCGAACGAGACGGGGACGTCGACCGTGAGGTTCTCGCCCTTGCGGCCGAACACCCGGTGCGGGGAGACCTTGACGACGACGTAGAGGTCGCCGGCGGGACCGCCGCCCTCACCGGGCGCACCCTTGCCCCGCAGCCGGATCCGCTGGCCGTCCTTGACCCCGGCCGGGATCTTCGCCTGGATCGTCCGCGCCGACTGGCCGCGACCGGAGCCATGACAGGTCGGGCAGGGGTCGTCGTAGACGAGCTGGCGACCACCGCAGGCGGGGCAGGTCTCGTTCATCGTGAACGCCCCGCCCACCGACGCGGTGATCGAGCCGCTGCCGTCGCAGGTGCTGCAGACGTGGGGACGCGTGCCGGGCTTGCCGCCCGTGCCGTTGCAGGTGCCGCAGGCGCTGTCGGAGCTGATCCGCAGCGAGACGGTGACGCCGTCGAGCGCGTCGGAGAACCCGATCGTCGCGCTGGTCTCGAGGTCGCCTCCCCGAGTCGGGCGCGGCGCGCGCCGACCCTGGCCGAAGCCGCCGCCGAACAGGTCGCCGAAGAGGTCACCGAAGCCACCCCCGCCGCCGGCCCGGTCGCGGAGCAGGTCCTCGACGTTGACGCCGCCACCACCGAACCCGCCGCCCGCAGGGAAGCCTCCGCGCCGGAACATCTCCCGCGCCTCGTCGTACTTCTTGCGCTTGGCGGGCTCGCCGATGACGTCGTAGGCCTCGGCAACGGACTTGAACTTCTCGTGCTTGACCTTGTCGTCCGGGTTCGAGTCGGGGTGGTTGGCGCGCGCCAGCTTCCGATAGGCCTTCTTGATCTCGTCGGTCGACGCCGACTTCGTGACACCGAGCTCGGCGTAGAAGTCCTTCGTGGCCCAGTCGGACCGGATTCCGTCGTCACTCATCGCACACCCCTCCCTTCCTGTTCGTCATCTCACCGAGCTGGGGTTCTCGGCTATTCGACCGGGTCGACCACCAGGACCTGCGCAGCGCGCACGACCCGGTCGCCGAACTTGTAGCCGGCCTTGGCAATCAACTTGCAGGTCGTGACCGTGACCTCCGGGTCGGTCCCGATGTGCGACAGCGCCTCGTGGACCGTGGGGTCGAAGGCCTCGCCCACGGCACCGAACTTGACCAGGCCCAGCCCGGCGACGGTGCGCTCGAGCTGCTCGGCGACGGCCTTGAAGCCACCCTCGAGCGGCTCGTGCTCCCGCGCCCGGTCGATGTTGTCGAGGACCTCGACGATCGGCGCGAGCGCGGAGTACGTCGCGTTCTCGCGCAACAGCTCGCGGTCCCGGTCGACCCGGCGCTTGTAGTTGAGGTACTCGGCCTGGAGGCGCTGGAGGTCGAGCGTGCGCTCCTCCAGGGCCATCTTCGTCACCGTGAGCTCGTCGGCCTCGGGGGTCTCGACGACCTCTTCGGACCCGAGCTCCGCAGCGTCGGGGGCGACGTCACCCTCCGGGGAGGGAGCAGCCGTCTCGGGCTGCTCCCCCTCCGGCGTGGCGGGACCGGTCGGGTCCTCGGTCACTTGTTGTCGCCTTCGGCCTCGGGCTCGTCGTCGACGATCTCGGCCTCGACGACGTCGTCGTCGGCCTCGCCCGTGGCGCCCGTGCTGCCACCGGCAGCGGCGGACTCGGCCTCGGCGGCGGCGTACATCGCGGCACCCATCTTCTGGCTGGACTCGCCCAGCTTGCTGATGGCGGCGGTGAGCGTCTCGGCGTCGGCCTCGGTGTTCTCGAGGACCGCCTTCAGGGCGTCGACGTCGGCACTGACCTCGGTCTTGACCTCGTCCGGGATCTTGTCGCCGTTGTCGGCCAGGAACTTCTCGGTCGTGTAGACGAGCTGGTCACCCTGGTTGCGGACCTCGACGGCCTCGCGACGCTTGGCGTCCTCCTCGGCGAACTGCTCGGCTTCCTTGACCATGCGGTCGATGTCGTCCTTCGACAGCGCGCTGCCGCCGGAGATGGTCATCGACTGCTCGCGACCCGACGCCTGGTCCTTCGCGGACACGTGGACGATGCCGTCGGCGTCGATGTCGAAGGTGACCTCGATCTTCGGGACGCCACGCGGGGCCGGCGGCAGGCCGGTCAGCTCGAAGTTGCCGAGCTGCTGGTTCTGCGACCAGATCGCCCGCTCACCCTGGGCGACCTTGATCTCGACCGACGGCTGGTTGTCGTCAGCGGTCGTGAAGATCTCCGAGCGCTTGGTCGGGATCGTGGTGTTGCGCTCGATGAGCGTGGTGAACACGCCGCCCTTGGTCTCGATGCCGAGGCTCAGCGGGGTCACGTCGAGCAGCAGCACGTCCTTGACCTCACCGGCGAGGACGCCGGCCTGGAGGGCGGCGCCGACGGCGACGACCTCGTCGGGGTTGACGCCCTTGTTGGGCTCCTTGCCGCCGAGCATCTCCTTGACCAGCTCGGTGACGGCCGGCATCCGGGTCGAGCCGCCGACGAGGACCACGTGGTCGATCGCGGAGATCGCGAGGCCACCGTCCTTGAGGACGTTCTGGAACGGCGCCTTGGTGCGCTCGAGCAGGCTGGCGGTCAGGCGCTGGAACTCGGAGCGGGAGAGCCGCTCCTCGAAGTGCAGCGGGCCGTTCTCGCCGTGGGTGATGTAGGGCAGGTGGATCGTGGTGTCGGCCGAGGACGACAGCTCGATCTTCGCCTTCTCCGCGGCCTCCTGGAGGCGCTGAGCGGCGATCTTGTCCTTGGACAGGTCGACGCCGTTGGCGTCCTTGAACTTCTTGACCATCCACTCGACGACCGCGTTGTCCCAGTCGTCACCACCGAGGTGGTTGTCACCGCTGGTGGCCTTCACCTCGACGACGCCCTCACCGATCTCGAGCAGGGACACGTCGAACGTGCCGCCGCCGAGGTCGTAGACGAGGATCGTCTGGTCGTCGCCCTTGTCGAGGCCGTAGGCCAGAGCGGCGGCGGTGGGCTCGTTGACGATGCGGTCGACCTTGAGGCCCGCGATCTCGCCGGCTTCCTTGGTCGCCTGGCGCTGC
>NZ_JBMCZA010000216.1:14641-21805 GCF_048654705.1 Nocardioides sp. CPCC 206348 | reverse complement strand
GTGACGGTCTCGCCGAGGTAGGCCTCCGCGTCGCGCTTCAGCTTCTGCAGGATGAACGCCGAGATCTGCTGCGGCGTGAAGTCCTTGTCGACCGGGTCGCCGACGTGCTGGGTCCAGTCGGTACCCATGTGGCGCTTGACCGACCGGATGGTGCGGTCGACGTTGGTGACGGCCTGGCGCTTCGCGACCTCGCCGACGAGCACCTCGCCGCTCTTCGCGAAGGCGACGACGGACGGCGTCGTACGGGCGCCCTCTGCGTTCGCGATGACCGTGGGCTCGCCGCCCTCGAGGACTGCGACGACGCTGTTCGTCGTTCCGAGGTCGATGCCGACAGCTCGTGCCATGGTGTGGTTCCTCCGTAGTGATTCAGGGTTCAGGCGTCAGGTTAGTTGAGCCGAATGGACTCAAGTCTGACACAGGGCACAACGACCGGGGAACCGGGGTTGTTCCCGGCCGCCCAGTCCTCCTTTCCGAGCCTTTCCCGGAGGCACGTGCGCGCCTAGCCTGAGAGGACGAGGGACCTCCGCGGCCCCTCGGCTGGGGGCGGCCATGGAGCCGGAAGCAACCTCTCGGAGCGCCACGATGTGGGACCGGATCAGCCGCGGCGAGCTCAACGCCGCGGCTGCCGACGCGCAGCTGATGCTCGAGCACTGCAGCGAACCGGCAGCCCAGGCAGAGGCACACGCTGCCCTCGGCCTCCTGCTGCAGCGCGTCGGGCGCATCGCCGAGTCCCGCGACCGGTTCACCCGGGCTGCCGATCTCACGCGCTCCACTCCCCGCATCCACGCCTCGTACGTCGCCGACGAGGCCGCGTCGCGGTTCCTGCTCGGCGACCTGACCGGCGCCGCCGGCGCGGCCGAGCGCGCCCGGAGGCTCGGCGACCTGCACGCCAACCCGTTCGCATCCTGCGAGGCGCTCAACACCCTCGCGGCGGTGGCGCTCGGCGAGGGCCGGACCTCTGACGCGCTGCGCCTGACCAGGGAGGCGATCTCCTTCACCGCCGCCGGTGACGGCCGCAACGGCGGCGCTCCCATGGCCCACCTCCACCACGGGATCGTCCTGATCGAGCTGGACCGGTTCGCCGAGGCGGAGTCGGCGTTCAGCGAAGGGCTGCGGCGCTCGGCCGGGGCCGGTGCGGTCGGCCAGCTGACCTGGTACCACTGCATGCGCGGGCTGTGCCGCTTCCTCTCCGGCCACTGGGACGCCGCGATCGAGGATGCGCGGACCGCGCTCGACGCCGCCGAGAGCACGGGCACCCTGATCGCCCGCCCGCTGGCCCGCGGCGTTATCGGCCTGGTGCAGGCGATCCGGGGAAACGTCGCCGCCGCGACCGAGAGCGTCGCTTCGCACGAAGGCACGTTGACCGCCGTCGGCCTCCCCGGCGAGGACTGGCTCGCCATGGCCCGCGCGGCCATGGCTCCCCATCCCGCGGCGGCCCACGCAGCGCTGCTCGAGGGCTGGCTGCACACCCGGCGGACGCCGTACCTCCTGAGCTGGCGCGCCCTGGCGCCGGCCGTGGTCCACCAGTCGATGCGGCAGGGCGAGCACGAGCTGGCCGTCGAGGTCGCCGAGCAGGCCCGCATCGGGGCGGGACGTGCTGGCCACGTCGCGTCCGCAACCGGAGCAGCCCTGCGCTGCCAGGCGATCGCGGAGGCCGATCCAGAGGTCGCACTCGCTGCGGTGGCGGTGCTCGAGGGCTCCGGACGACCCTTCGCCTTTGCTTCCGCCTGCCTGGACGCAGCCCTGCTGCTCCATGCGGCCGGCCACGACGACCGCTCCCGCAAGGTCCTGCGCACCGCGGTGGACGCCTTCCACGGCCTTCGCGCCAATCCCTGGCTGGCCTACAGCGGTCAGCGGTTGATGCATCTGGCCGCCCCACCGGACGTGGTCGAGCGCTGCCAGCCGGACTGGAGCCTGCTGACCCCGACCGAGGACAGGATCGCCCGCCTGGTGGCCAGCGGGCTGTCCAACCCGCAGGTGGGTGCCGAGCTCTTCATCTCGCCCCGGACGGTGCAGACCCACACGTCGCACATCTACGCCAAGTTGCAGATCACCTCACGCGTCCAGCTCTCGGCGCTGCTGCGCCAGCGCGGCCCCCACTGACCCGCACGAACGTGTCCGCGATATCCGCCAGTCGGCGGATGCCGAGCCCCACCGGGGGCGGCAGTCTCCGGTTCATTGGCAAACCACCATTCACCAGGAGCTCCAGATGAAGCACACGTTCACCATTGCCGGACAGTCCGAGACCCAGCAGCGCTGGCAGCAGATCCACCGCCGCCACGCCGTCCTGCGCAGGGTCATCACCTCGGGCCGCGTCGACGAGTCGGACGCCGAGCTCCAGGCGGTGTTCCCGAACCGGGACGACCTCGTCCGGGAACTCGTCCAGCACTGGACGACCTTGATGGGGGCCTGTGTCGACTTCGCCCTCGAGGTGGGCGAACAGAACGACAGCGCCGAGACCCTGCGCGAGGCACACCGCGCCACCATGCGGCGTGAACCCCGCCTCTACCCGCTGATCCTGCACACCACCCGGGGGGCACTGGGCGCCGCGCTCGTCGAGCGCGAGTACCTCCGGCTGGCCTGCGCCGTCGGCCTCGCCACCCCGGGGACCTCGGCGGCGGTCGCGTCGCACCAGGTCGCCCTCGTCCTGGACGGTGTCCCGACGCCCTCCACCGAGCCGCGGCCGTCCCGGTTCCGCGCCACGCTGGACCTGCTCGTCGGCGCGGGCCCGTCCCACCCGGTCCAGGAGCTGCTGCACTGACAGGACCGGTCGGATCCTCAGCCGGCGAAGAGCCCCGCGAGCAGGACGCGGCCGGGGACGCCGCACTTGCGACAGGCCGAGGCCAGCTGGGCCTGGACCGTCCGGGACGAGACGCCCAGCTGTTCGGCGATCGCCGGGTTGGAGAGGCCCTGCACCGCAAGGCGGACGACCCGCTGCTCACCCGGGGTGAGGAGATGCCAGGGGCCCGTCGGCACGTCCGGCGGTTCCGCCGCGACCCGGACCAGCTGACGGGTCACCAACGCACTCCACGTCGTCGCTCCGAGGGCGTGGAAGACGGCCGCCGCTTCATGGAGGGCGGCCGAGCGTCGCGCTGGGTCCGCCGTGGTGCGGGCGGCCGCCACGCACCCGAAGGCGAGCGGGAGGGGCCGTCCGCTCGCGCGCAGGAGCTCCAGGCCGGCGTCGAGTGACTCCGGCGACCCCGATGTCGCGGCCGAGCAGCACAGCGCGGTGGCGCGGGCGCTGATCGTCCCCGCCACCTCCGCCAGCTCCCCCACCCGCTCACTGACCGCGGTGGCGAGCACGTGGTCGCCGCGCTGGACGGCGAGCACCACGAGCGGGTAGGCGAAGACCTTCCAGGCCAGGAAGCTGGGCATGCCACGCAACCGGAACCACGCCTCGCACAGGGCGTCATAGCGTTCATCGGCGTCATCGGTGCTCGCCGCGACGGCCAGAGCGACCCATTCCTCCCCGAGCCCGCCGCCGGGGCCGAGTCGGTGGGCACGGGATCGCGCAATGAGCACCCGGGCATCGGCCACATTCCCGCGCAGGCCCTCGATGCAGGCCGCGATCCCCCAGGCCAGGGGGCGCGCGGCGAGGGCGCCGGTCCGCTCCGCACGGTCGAGCGAGCGCCGCGTCTCCTCGCGCGCGGCTTCCCAGCTGCCGTCGATGAAGTGCAGCATCGCCTGGGAGGCGAGGTACCAGGCCAGCTGTCCGGTGTCACCCTCGTCCTGCGCGATCCGGATGCCCTCGGCGATGGTTGCATGGGCCTCCGGCATCCGGTCGAGCTCGGCGAGAACCATCGCGAGCACCACGTACGCGGTGGAGCGGTACTCGGCCTGGCCGATCCCCTTGTCGTCGTACGACGCCGCGGCCTCGGCGCACGCCAGCGCCTCGCCCAGGCGACCCCGCCCCAGGTTCACCACGGCGAGCGTCGTGCGCGCCTGTCGCACCGGGAAGTCGAAGTCGTGCTGGGCGGCGAGGACGAGCGCTTCGTTCGCGTCGGCCTCGGCCTGGTCCAGCGCTCCGGCGAGCACGCTCGAGAGCGATCCGACCGCGAGGACCAGTGCGCGGTCCGGACCGGAGTCACCCACCAGGGCCAGGGCCCTGGCGAACTGGTCGCGGGAGTCGGCCGTGAGCCCGGCGCGCTGCATCATCAGGCCGATCGCCGTCTCGACCCGCCCACGCTGCACCGAGTCGTCGCTGACGATGAGCAGTCGGGCGGCCATCGCGAACGCGTGGTCGAAGTCGCCGGCCTGGATCTTCATCCACAGGTCGAGCTCGAGATCGGACGGGGTCGACGGATCGCCCATCCCTCATGGTCACCCCGCTCCCGCCGCCCGCCAAGTGGCGAAAACAGGGGTCAGGGACGGACGGGTCAGCCGACCTGGACGCGGATCTCGTTGCTCACGGTGCCGTCGTCGCGGTCGATCACGCGGAACCGGTTGAGCCCGCCCTGGCCCGTGAAGATGTAGCTCGAGAAGGTGCCGTTGGTGACGCCGACGCTGGCGGGGAAGTCGGCCCAGCCGCCGTTCTCGAAGCGCTGGAGCCACAGGATCGCGCCTTCGCCACCGGGGTAGACCCCACTGAAGTAGATCCGCTCGTCGGCCGCGACGCTGTTGTCGACCGCCTGGAGCGAGATCTCACCGGCCGAGGGCGACTCGGACTCGGTCGACTCGGTCTCCGCGGTCTCCGTCTCCTCGACGTCGGTCTCCTCGGTGGACTGGGTCTCCTCGGGCGTCGCCGTGTTCAGCGTGATCCGCGGCCCCTGTGAGCCCGCGGTCTCCACCGGCGTGGGCAGGTACATCGACTCGCGGACGGTCGATCCGGCGGCCGACGAGCCGCCGCCGTCGCCGATGCCGAGGAACCGCGACCCCATCAGCGCCACCAGGGCGAGGATCAGCCCGACGCCGAGGGCGACGGCGACCAGTGCCACCAGCCCGTTGAGCACGGGGCGGTCGGCGCTGGGCTCCTGCTGGGGGTCGCTCACCTCGCCATTGTCTGTGACGCGGGCGGCGCAACCAAACCGCGTGGGACCGCGCGGGTCGCCACGAGCGTCACCGGACGTACGGCGGCCGCTGCTGATCGGCGACCTCGATGGGCCCCGCCATCGCGTTCCTCGTCCGTCGGTGAACTGCCTTCATCCACCTTGAGCGATCGCGTGCCGCTTTGGTTGCGTGCTGGACGGAAATCGGGTCGGGAGATCAGAACCCGCGGGTCCAGACCACCTGTTCGTGCAGCCGGTTCGAACGCCAGCCGGCGGGCGTGCGGACGAAGTGGTGGCGGTACATCCCGCCGACCTCGACGACCCGCTCGCCGCCCTGGCCGTCCGAGATCCGCATCGGGTTGTGGAAGTACGCCGTCACGTCGGCCTCGTCGCGCGAGCCAGCGAACACGAAGTCGATCTGGGCCACGGCGTGCACGCGGTGGGCGGAGAACGCAGGCAGGTTCTCGGCGAGCCACGCCTTGACGACCGGGAAGGCGTCAGCGATCCCGCCGCTCTCGGTGTAGTCGATGTGCGCGTCGGGCATGAAGACCGTGTCGAGGCGGTCGAAGTCACCCTCGTCGACGGACAGCGTGTAGCGGGTGATCGCGTCGGTGATCTCGGCGCGGTCGATCAGCTCCTGCAGGTCAGTCACGGGGTGCCTCCGGTGGTCGAGCCTGTCGAGACCCGCGGTTCGAGGACGACGACCGGGATCTCCCGGTCGGTCCAGGCCTGGTAGTTGTCGAAGTCGGCGTAGAGGTCGACGAGGCGCGGCCAGAGGCTCGCCCGCTCGGCGGAGTCCGCCACCCGGGCCCGCACCGCACGACGGCGTTCGCGCGGCAGGTCGACGGTCGTGTCCGGCGTGGCGACGAGGTTGTGGAACCACTGCGGGTTCTTCGGCAGTCCGCCCTGCGAGGCCACGATCACAAGGTCAGGTCCGTCCGTCAGGAAGAGCAGCGGGGTCGTGAACGTCGTGCCGCTCTTGCGCCCGACGTGGTCCAGCAGCAGCACCGGCACCGGCTTCTTCCAGCCCGCCCCGACGCGCCACTTCGCGCCGATCCGTCCGTTGGTGAGCCGGTAGACCTTCACGTTCGCCTTGGCGCCGTACTTGATGATCTTGGCGACGATCGGCTTGTCGAGACCCTCAGGCTTTGTCTTGGGCTGTCCCATGGCGCTCACTCTGGCAGAAATGTAGAACACGTTCTAGTGTGGAGCCCATGAGATTCACCTACGCCGAAGGCATGACCCAGGCGAAGTACTACGCGCCGCTCGCCCAGGCCGTCGAGGCCACCGGCTACACGTCGATGTCGGTCGCGGACAGCCTGATCTACCCGCAGGAGTCCGACTCGAAGTACCCCTACACCGACACCGGGGACCGTGAGTTCCTGCTCGGCAAGGAGTTCATCGAGACGTTCATCCTGTGCGCACAGCTCTTCGCGGTGACCTCGACGCTGCGGCTGACGCCCTTCGTCCTGAAGCTCCCGGTGCGTCCGCCGGTCCTCGTCGCCAAGCAGGCGTCGTCCCTCGCCTTCCTCTCCGACAACCGCCTCGGCCTCGGCGTCGGCCTGTCCCCGTGGCCCGAGGACTTCGCGGCCCTCGGCGTGCCGTGGGAGAAGCGCGGGAAGCGGATGGACGAGTGCATGGACATCCTCACCGGCCTCATGCAGCCCGGCGACGAGCCGACCTTCTTCGGCTACGACGGGGAGTTCTTCCAGTTCGAGCCGCTGCAGCAGTGCCCCGCCCCCACGCAGAAGATCCCGCTGCTCGTCGGCGGCCACTCCGACGCCGCGCTGCGGCGCGCCGTACGCAAGGGCGACGGGTGGATGCACGCCGGCGGCGACGGCGAGGAGCTCGACCGCCTCCTCGCCCGCCTGGCGGAGATCCGCAAGGAGGAGGGCGACACCCGCGACGACTTCGAGGTGCACGTGATCTCGTACGACGCCTACACGCTCGACGGCGTGAAGCGCCTCGAGGACAGGGGCGTCACGGACTGCATCGTCGGCTTCCGGGTGCCCTACATCAAGGGCCCGGACACCGAGCCGCTCGAGACGAAGATCAAGCACCTCGAGGGCTACGCCGAGAACATCATCGCCAAGGTGAACCCGTGAGCGAGGCCCTCGGGCTCACCAAGCCACTGCAGGACGCGATCGCCGAGGCCGAGGAGCTGATCGCCAACGCGGCG
>NZ_JBMCZA010000216.1:14184-14631 GCF_048654705.1 Nocardioides sp. CPCC 206348 | reverse complement strand
CACCTCGAGGGCTACGCCGAGAACATCATCGCCAAGGTCAGCTGAATGTCGGCGTCGCTCGACCTCACCAGGCCGCTCCAGGAGGCGATCGCCGAGGCTGAGGAGCTGATCGCCAACGCGCCATTCATCCGGACGGAGGCGGACCGGCTCGAGGGCTATGACTACCTTGCCGGCCGGATCCGGATGGCCATGCAGACGGCGTTCGACTACGACCTCGAGCAGCCCCTCTTCATCAATCCGACCCACCAGTTCTCCCGGCAGGGCCTGGACAACCCCGACGCCATCTACTTCCACGCCTACCTGCGCGAGGGCGTCGAGTACGTCGTCCGCGGCCGCCGCGGCACCTCGGCGGACCTGTCGTTCCAGGTGATGGGCGGCACCTACAGCGCCGATTCGGCAGCCACATCGCTGATGGCATTCGACGAACGCGAGCTCGAGGTGGACGGC
>NZ_JBMCZA010000216.1:13343-14174 GCF_048654705.1 Nocardioides sp. CPCC 206348 | reverse complement strand
GGCACCTCGGCGGACCTGTCGTTCCAGGTGATGGGCGGGACCTACAGCGCCGATTCGGCCGCGACGTCGCTGATGGCGTTCGACGAGCGCGAGCTCGAGGTGGACGGTGAGGGGAACTTCTCGTTCACCTATGTCGCGGAGCCGGGCGCGAAGACGCTGATCGTGCGCGAGGTCTTCAACGACTGGGACACCGAGGGGCGCGGGACGATCACCATCGAGCGCACCGACACCCTCGGTCGCGCCCGTCGCGAGCTGTCGGCGGAGACGCTGAAGAAGAAGTACGAGGTGGCGGCGCGGTCGCTGGTCGGCTCGATCCAGACCTGGTTCGCCTTCCCGCACTTCTTCCAGTTCAAGGAGCCGGTCAACACCCTGACCGTTCCGGCATCCACCCCTGGCGGCCTGTCGTCGCAGTTCTCCTCGATCGGGCACTACGAGCTCGCCGAGGACGAGGCGATGATCGTGACGGTCCCCCGGTGCGACGACTGCACCTATCAGGCGATCCAGATCGGGTCGGACTGGTACGCGTCGACGGACTACGAGACGCACCAGACGTCGCTCACCAAGGCCCAGGCGGTGGCTGATGCGGACGGGTTGCTGCGCTTCGTGATCTCCGAGCGCCCTCCCGGCCCCGGCGGAACACCGGTCGCGAACTGGCTGGAGACCACCGGCCACCGCACCGGCCCGATCATGCTGCGCTGGCAGCAGCTCACCCGCGACCTCACGGCTGCGGACGGACCCGTGGTCGAGATCGTGAAGGTCGACCGGGTGCCGTCCCACCTGCCGACGCTCGCGGGGTTGTCCGAAGCGGAGTACGCCGACCGGATCACCGCA
>NZ_JBMCZA010000216.1:9440-13333 GCF_048654705.1 Nocardioides sp. CPCC 206348 | reverse complement strand
CGCACCGGCCCGATCATGCTGCGCTGGCAGCAGCTCACTCGCGACCTCACGGCTGCGGACGGACCGGCGGTCGAGATCGTGAAGGTCGGCCAGGTGCCCTCCCATCTGCCGACGCTCGCAGGGTTGTCCGAAGCGGAGTACGCCGACCGGATCACCGCGCGGCAGCGGGCGGTCGCGCGCCGCATGCTGTCCTGACCCGAGCCACTGCGGATTCATCAAGGGATGTCGCCGAACCCGCGCTTCCCACGGCGTACACACGCTGGGAAGTGCCCACTCGGCCACATACCTTGATGAATCCGCACCCAACCGGTAGACCAAAACTGAAACACGTTCTAGTCTGTCCGGCATGGTGGATCTGCTGACCGACAAGGTCATCGTGTTGTCAGGTGTCGGCCCGGGCCTCGGCCGGGCACTGGGCGAAGAGGCCGCGAAGATGGGCGCCGACCTGGTGCTCGCCAGTCGCACGCCCAAGCGGCTGGAGAAGGCCGCCGAGGTGGTCCGGTCGTTCGGGCGCCGGGCCCTCGTCGTACCGACGGACATCACGGACGAGGCAGCGCGGCAGAACCTCGTCGACGCCGCGCTCGCGGAGTTCGGCAAGGTCGACTGCCTGATCAACAACGCCTTCGGCATCCCGCCCATGGACCCGCTGAGCACGCTCTCGCTCGAGAGCCTCCGCGCCGCGAACGAGACCAACGTGTTCGCGCCGCTGCGCCTGTCGGCCCTCTTCGCCGACGCCCTGGCTGCGACGCCCGAGAAGGTCGGTGGCTCGGTCATCATGGTCAACTCGTGCGTCGTCTACAGCAGCCAGCCCGAGTACGCCGGCTACAAGCTGTCCAAGGGCACGCTCAAGCACATGGCGTCGTCGCTGGCGACCGAGCTCGGGCCGCGCGGGATCCGCGTCAACAGCGTCGCGCCGTCGTACATCTATGAAGACGTGAACAAGGCGTACTTCGACTGGATCGCCTCGGAGTCCGGCCGCACCCACGAGGAGGTGTACGCCGAGAAGGCCGCGCCCACCGACCTGAAGCGGCTCGCCACTCCGGACGAGGTCGCCCGCGCCACCCTGTTCCTGGCCTCGGACCTGGCGTCCGCGGTGACCGGCGTGATGCTCAACGTCGACTGCGGTGAGTTCCATGTCGACTGACGCGACCACGGAAGAGGGCCCGCGGCAGCGCGCCGATGTCGGCTCCTACGAGGACATCGCCGCGGCGGCCACCCGCACGACAGGACTGAGCGATTTCGGCGGCACGGCCCACGAGGAAGGCCTGCGCCTGCTCGTCGAGGACCTGGCCTCCCCGGAGGCGGCTGACGCCGGTCGGCAACTACTTCCACCGCGCCGAGGTCAAGAGCGCGCTGGTCGGCCGGTTGCTGACCGAGGCCCGCTTCACCCAGTTCCCCGAGCACGCCGAGGTGACGATCGAGCGACCGATCTTCGTGGTCGGCCTCCCCCGCACCGGCACGACCGCCCTGCACCGCCTGCTGTGCGCCGACCCCGGCCACCAGGGGCTCGAGGCCTGGCTGACGGAGTTCCCGCAGCCGCGGCCGCCGCGCGAGACGTGGGAGCAGGACCCGGTCTTCAACGCGATGCAGGCGGCCTTCCAGCGCCACCAGATCGCGAGCCCCGAGTTCATGGGCATCCACTACATGGATGCGACGTCGGTCGAGGAGTGCTGGCGGTTGCTGCGCCAGACCGGCAAGTCGATCTCGTACGAGTCGCTCGCCAACGTGCCGCGCTATTCGGAATGGCTGGCCGGGCAGGACTGGACCGACGCGTACGCCCGCCACAAGCAGAACCTCCAGCTGATCGGCCTCAACGACACCGACAAGCGGTGGGTGCTCAAGAACCCGTCACACCTGGTCGGCCTCGACGCCCTGATGACGGTCTACCCGGACGCCCTGATCGTCATGACGCATCGCGAGCCGGTCACCTCGATCGCCTCCGCGTGCTCGCTGTCGGCCGAGGCCACTGCCGACACCTCGACGACCTTCGTCGGCGAGACCATCGGGAACACGCAGCTCTCCATGCTGGCCCGGTCCTGGCAGACCTTCTGGACCTCCCGCCAGAAGTACGACGACCGCCAGTTCTTCGACGTCGACTACCGCGAGTTCGTGCAGGATCCCGTCGGCACCGTCGGCTCGATCTACGAGGCGTTCGACATCGACTGGACCGACGCGGCGCGCAGCGAGGTCGTGCGGATCGACTCGGAGTCACGCACCGGCAAGGCGCGTCCCTCCCACCGCTACGACCTGTCGGACTACGGCCTCACCGAGGAGCGGGTGCGCGAGGCGTTCGTCCTCTGAGTACTCACGTCGCCCTGCGCCGGGCGGCCGGCGTCCCGGGTGTCGGGAACCAGCGCCAGACGACGACCGACTGGCCGAGCGTCCACGCCGAGTTGCAGATCCAGTAGACGAGCAGTGCCGTCGGCACGAACCCGCCGGCGACGAGCAGGCCGATCGCGGAGAGTGCCGGCATCATCTGCTGCGCCGTCGCCATCGCCTCGGGCAGCCCGTCGGTCACGGTGTTGCTGGCGACGAAGTAGCGCTGCGTGACGAAGGCCAGTCCGGCTGCCACCAGGGCCAGGCCGGCCACGACGGCGAAGTGACCCGGCCCGCCACCGAGATAGCCACGCGCCGCGAGGGGCACCGCCAGCAGGGTGGCGCTCCCCAGCGCTCCGACGAGATCGCCGTCCATCGCGCCCACGGGCGCACCACCGGCGACCTCGGCGAGCAGGTGGTAGAGCGCCAGCCAGAGCGGAACCTGGATCAGCACGGGCAGGCAGCCGAGCCGGGAGACGCCGTGCTCGGCGGAGATCCTCCGGCGCTCCTCGAGGTGTTCACGCACGCTGGCGGCGTCCTTGCGATCGCGATACCGCGCGGCGACGTCCTGCAGGTGCGGCCGGGCCCGGGCCGAGGAGTGGGCGTGCCGCACGCCGTGGACGACGAGGGGCAGCAGCGCCACCCGCACAGCCACCACGACGGTGGCGATGCAGAGCAGCCAGGTGGAACCGGAAGCGGCGTCGGCGCCGAGGTGGGTGAGGCCGGCATGGGTGGCTGCGACGAGGGCGGCCAGGGAATGCGTCAACGGGTCGAGAAGGGACATGCGTGTGCTCCTGGGGACGAGAGGGTTGGTCGGACGTGCTCGCCACAGGGGCGAGGGTCAGACCAGTCCGGGAGCGCGCGGGCGGAGCGGGTGACGCAGCGGGTCGGTGACCCGACCGGCCAGCAGGGACGGCGTCCGGTCGGAGGTGGACGCACGCGGTGGGGCCAGACAGGCAGCCGCCGTGACGGCGTACGACTGGACGACGAGGGCAGCGACCACGGCGACGGCAACGGCCGCCAGGACGACGCTCGACGGCGCATCCAGGGTCGAGGCGAGCAGCGCAGGGATGAACAGCGCGATCAGCGCACCTGCCATCCGGGTCATGCGGAGATGCTATGCCGTGCCTCAGACCACGCAGAGGCAGAACGGATGCCCGGCCGGGTCGAGGTAGACCCGGAAGGTCGTGCCCGGCTGGTGCTCGTGCTTGCGGGCACCGAGCGCGAGGACGGCGCCCTCCGACTCGTCGAGGTCGTCGACATCGACGTCGAGGTGGACCTGCTGGGGCTTGTCCTGCCCGGGCCAGTCCGGAGCCTGGAAACCGTCGACCCGCTGGAAGTGGATCGCCTGGTCACCCGAGGTGATCGACGCCCAGCTGCCGTCGACATCGGGCTCCGGCGCCCAGCCGAGGATCGCGCCGTAGAACTCCGCCAGCACGACGGGGTCCGGGCAATCGATGACGAACTGGGGGTTGCGTGCGATGGCCATGCCCCGACCCTAGGCCGAATCCCCGACAACTCGCTGCACGGAATTCACGCTGTCCTCCACAGGGCCGACGGAGCGCGGTTTCACCGCG
>NZ_JBMCZA010000216.1:5778-9409 GCF_048654705.1 Nocardioides sp. CPCC 206348 | reverse complement strand
AACCACGACATCAGCGTCGCCCTCCCGCGTCGGTGGGCGACCCGCACCGACCCCGAACGCGACATCGTCGTCGCCGCCCGGCCACCTGTGCTGCCGCCGAGCGGCTTCCCTCCCGAGATCGTCCTGCGGTCGGTCCCCGTGGAGGCCGGTCTCGGCGCGTGGCGCGAGGACGCCATGGCTGCCCTGGACATCCAGCTCGACCGGTTCGAGGTCGAGGACTCCGACGAGTTCGACCTCGATGGGCAACCGGTCGTCTACCGCCGTTTCGCCCACCGCGTCGGGGGCATCGACGTGATCTGCGACCAGTGGGCCTGGCTGGTCGACGGCGTCGGCGTCACCCTCACGGGTTCCGTCGCGCGCGAGGATTACGCCGCCTACTGCGACGTCTTCGAGGACGTCGCAACGACGGTCAGCGTCGCCGTACCCGGATCCGCGCCCCACGCCGCGGCACGCTGGTGATGTTGCGGACCTTGGGTACGTCGGTGCCGACAGTCGTGACGTCGTACTCACGGAAGACGGCGCGGAGCACCTCGACGCCCTCCATCACGGAGAAGCCGGCACCGATGCAGCGGCGTACTCCCCCGCCGAACGGGATCCACACGTTCAGTGCCGGCACGGCAGTGTCGCCGTCGGCGAGGAAGCGCTCGGGACGGAACGCCTCCGGATCGGGGAAGTTCGACTCCTGCTGGTGGCTCATGATGATCGAGGGCCCCACGGTGGTGCCGGCGGGAAGGTCCCAACCGCCGACGGTCGTCGGCTCCATCAGCGTGCGCACCACCATCGGGATCACGGGATGCAGGCGCATCGACTCCTTGAAGACAGCTTCGAGCCAGGCGTCGTCGCCTTCGTCGACCGCGCGTTCGGTGCGGGCCCGCAGGTCGGGGCTGCGGCCGATCTCGACGAGTGCCCACGACAGCGCCGACGCCGTCGTCTCGTGGCCGGCCAGCAGCAGCGTCACCAGCTGGTCGCGCAGCTCGGTGTCGGAGAGCCCGCCGTGCTCGTCGTCGGGATCCGTCGCTGCCAGCAGGCGGGAGAGGACATCCGGTCGCTCGGCCAGGTCCGTGGCGGTACGACGTTCGCGGATCTCGGCGTACATCAGCCGGTCGAGCTCGACGGCGTTCTCGATCGTGCGG
This sequence comes from Nocardioides sp. CPCC 206348, assembly GCF_048654705.1. Lineage (NCBI taxonomy): Bacteria > Bacillati > Actinomycetota > Actinomycetes > Propionibacteriales > Nocardioidaceae > Nocardioides > Nocardioides sp. CPCC 206348. Next base: position 8,276 of record NZ_JBMCZA010000216.1, on the reverse strand, counting down.
CGCCACGGGCCGAGGCGCTGGAGGCGCGGGTAGGCCCACCCGAGCAGGATCACGGGGTTGATGTCGATGATCCGCCGGACGGCGGGCCGCAGCTTCGCGAGCCGTTCCTCGTCGGTGACCCCGAAGACCACCCGCAGGATGACGTCGAGGGTCAACGCGTTCATCCGCTCGAGCGACCGGAAGGTCTCCCCCTCGGTCCAGCCGGCGACCTCGGCCGTCGCGACGTCGGACACCAGGGACCGGTAGCCGCGCAGGGCCTTGCCGAGGAACGCCGGCATCAGGAGCTTGCGGGCGCGGTGGTGCTCGGCCGAGTCCTGCAGGAGCAGCGAGTGCTCGCCCATGATCGGCCCGAGGATCGCGTTGCCCTTGCCTGCGTGGAACACCTCGGGGTCACCCGCGAAGATCTCCTTGGTCACGGCAGGCGAGGTGAACAGCACCAGCGGACGGTTCCCGGGCACGAGGTTCACGGTGTACGCGTCGCCGTACTTGCGGTGCAGCCAGGGGTGGAACTGGTGGCGGAACCGCATCAGCGCGGCGGTCTGCACCAGCGAGGGCCAGCGGGGGCCGGGCGGCAGCTGGTCCAGGCGGACCGGCGGCAGCGTGGTGCCTCCCGTCCCGCTGGAGCGGCCGAAGCGGCGCATCGTCAGTGCGCGGGTGTCCTCGAGCTCAGTGGTCACGGGACGACGCTACGCCCCGGGATCTAGAGCAAGCCGTCCCGCCGCGCGATGGCGGCCGCCTCCGTGCGTCCGGCGGCACCGAGCTTGCCGAGGATGTTGGAGACGTGGACGCTCACCGTCTTCGTGCTGATGAAGAGCTGCTTCCCGATCTCGCCGTTGGACCGGCCCTCTGCGACGAGGGCAAGGATCTCCACCTCGCGGGCGGTCAGTGCCGGAGCACCGGCCACCGGTGGCGCGGCGGCACCACGCCCGCCGCCACTCTCGTGCAGGTCCCTCAGCAGCACGGTGGCACCGAGTCGCTCGGCGAGGGCCCGCGCTTCGTCGGCCTCCGCGCGGGCTTCGCTGCTGTCTCCGACGAGACGCAGGATCTGGGCGTACGCCGCCCGCACCCGGGCCTGTTCGGGCACGTGGCCGTACTTCGTGGCGGCGTCGAGGGCAGCGGCCCAGGCGGCGAGCAGCTCCTCGCGCGGCCCGGGGTCGACCCCGGCCAGCCAGCGCACGCGCTGGTGCTCGGCGACCAGGCGCGTGGACCACATCCGGCCCTCGGGGCCCCAGGTCGCACCGGTCTCGCGCAGCCACGACAGCAGGTCCTCGCCGTCGGCGCGGAGCAGGTCGGCGCGGGCCGCCAGGGTGCGGCGCTCGGCGGCGCTGGCGACGGGGATGGCGCGGGCGATGGCGCGCAGGGTCTGCGCCGCGAGTCGGACGCGGGCACCGAAGCGCTCGTGCCAGATCCGGGTCAGCACCTCGACGACGTCGTCGTAGACCGCGATGGCGGCTGCGGCATCACCGCGTCCACCGTGGACCTCGATCTCGACGCCGGCGCTGAAGACCGCGACGCCGCCTTCGTCCTCCCACAGGTCGCGCAACGCCGAGGCCCGGTCGAGCACGTCGACGCCGCGCGCCGCGAGCACGGACAGACGGGCCGGTTCGACGACGCCACGCGGGATGGCAGGGCCGGCCACGGCGTCGAGCGGTGCCACGAGGGCGAGCACCTCGTCCCACTCGCCGAGGATGTAGCGGATCCAGGTGAGCTGCCACCGGGAGTCGATGCTGAACGGCGCCCAGACGAGCCCCGCCCGGACCCCCAGGTCCAGCGCGGAGCTGAACCAGCGGACCGCCTGCTCCCACTCGCCGTCGTCCTGGTGGGAGCGCCCGAGCAACCACCGGCCGCGGATCTCGGCCTGGAAGGCGCCCGCAGTGGCAGCGTGCTCGACGGCCCGTTCGAGCGCGGCGCGCAAGGCGTCCTGGTCGGTGCCCGCAGCGGTCTTCACCCGCATCCCCGTGAGGGTGGTCCGGATGTCCGAGGCCAGCACCGGCATCGCGAGCCGCTCGGCGAGCGCGAGGGCCTCGGTGGCGTAGGCCTCGGCCTCGTCCACGGTGCCGTGGCGGTATCCGATGATCCGCGCGTGCGTCGCGAGGATCTTGGCGCGCAGCATGCTGTCGCCCTCGGGCGCCAGCGAGACGGCCTCGGCCGACAGCTCCCGCGGGTCGAGCTCGGTCTCGGTGATGGAGAGGACCTCGGCGTACTCGCTGAGCAGGCGGGCGCGCGCCGCGTTCGGGGCATCGGCGGGCAGCCGGTCGAGCTGCTGGGCGAGCAGCTGGCAGGCCCGCTGGGCGTCGCCGCCGGCGGTGAGCGCGCCGGCCGCCTTGACGACCAGCTTGGCGTGGTCGATGCCGAGGCGGGCGACCCGGTCGGGGTCCTCGAGCAGCTCGAGGGCCTGCTGGAAGTGGTCGGCCGCCTCGTCCGGACCGCCGACGGCCAGCGCTTCGTCGCCGGCCTCGATGCTTGCCGTGACGGCGCGGTCGAGGTCGGTGGCGCGG
>NZ_JBMCZA010000216.1:5373-5712 GCF_048654705.1 Nocardioides sp. CPCC 206348 | reverse complement strand
AGCCGGACCCGTTCGCCGGGAAGCAGGTCGTCGTACACGGCCTCGCCGAGGAGGGCGTGCCGGAAGGTGTAGAAGACGCCGCCGGCTTCGAGGACGTTCATCTCGACGGCCTGGCGCATGCCGGCCTCGAACTCGTCGACCGGGAGCGCGGCGGCCGCGGCGAGCAGGTCATGGCCGACGCGGCGGCCCGCGACGCTGGCGACGCGCACGACCTGACGGGCGGCGTCGGAGAGCCGGTCGAGGCGGACCAGCAGCAGGTCGGCGAGGTCGCCCGGGACGTCGCCGTCGGCGCAGGAGCCGGACGCCACGAGCTCCTCGACGAAGAACGCGTTGCCCTCG
>NZ_JBMCZA010000216.1:4675-5299 GCF_048654705.1 Nocardioides sp. CPCC 206348 | reverse complement strand
ACCTGGCGGCGCAGCGGGTGGCGGCGGTGCAGGTCGTCCGAGCGGTACGACGCCACGATCGCCACCGGCTGGGTGAACGCGCGGGTGAACAGGAAGCCGAGCATGTCGCGGGTGGACTGGTCGGCCCAGTGCAGGTCCTCGACGACCAGCAGGACGGGCGACTCGGTGGCCGCCGCTTCGAGCAGCGCGTGCACGGCCTCGAAGATGTCGCCGCGGTCGGTCGCGTGGGTGAAGTCGCCGTCGGCGTCGTCGTCAGCGACGGTGCGGGCCCGGCGGCCGGGCTGCAGTCGCGCGATGGCGGGGTGGCGCGCGGCCACCGCGTCGACCAGCTCGGGGTGGGCCGCACCGATCCGGCCGAGCACCTCGCTGAAGGGCAGGTAGGGCAGGGCGCTGTCGCCGAAGTCGAGACAGTGGCCGGCGAGCACCTGCCAGTCACGCTCGAGCGCGTGGTCGCGCAGCGCGCGCAGCAGCCGCGTCTTGCCGACGCCCGCGTCGCCGGACAGCAGCACGACCCGGCGGGACGTGCCCTCACCGGCGGCGCGTACGGCGTCGTCGAGGACCTCGCTCGCCTCAGCGAGCTCGTCGTCACGCCCGACCATGGTCAGGCTGCTGTGTGCGGCCACG
>NZ_JBMCZA010000216.1:1818-4613 GCF_048654705.1 Nocardioides sp. CPCC 206348 | reverse complement strand
GCTCAGCGGGTGTGGCGCTCGACAGCGGGATCTGTCGCGGCCACGCGCCGCAGCCAGGAGGTCCGGGTCCGGCCGGACCGGCTGGCGGCGACACCGCGGACGACGCGCTCACGGCGGTATTCGTTCTCTGCGTTGAGGAAGTAGTTGTTGCTCATGTCCTAGAGGTTCGTCCCCTGAGGTAGGCCGGCACATCGGGCAAGTGCCTTAGTTCCTCGGCGCGGTGATCGGGCATGGTCCGCAGCTACCTCAGACGAGGCAGCAATAGGCTGGGCCGGTGGAGTTCTCCGAGGTCGTACGACGACGCCGGATGACGCGCGCCTACACCCCTGACCCGGTGGATCCCGGGGTGGTCGAGCGGGCGCTGGAAGCCGCCACCCGCGCACCGAGCGCCGGGTTCTCGCAGGGCTGGGCGTTCATCGTGCTGGACACCCCGGCCGCCGTGCAGGGCTTCTGGGCCGCGCAGGCCCCTGCCGCCGTCGACGGCACCCCCGATCGCTGGCTCGCCGGGATGATGAGCGCACCCGTCGTGATCGTCCCGTGCAGTCGCCGCTCGGCCTACCTGGCCCGCTACTCGGAGGCCGACAAGGCGCGGGCCGGCCTCGGCGGCGACGAGTCCCGCTGGGCGATGCCCTACTGGCACCTCGACACCGCGATGGCGTCGCTGCTGATCCTGCAGTCCGTGGCCGACGCCGGGCTGGGCAGCTGCTTCTTCGGGCTGGTCCCGGACCGTGTCGACGCCGTCCGGGAGGTGCTCGGCCTCGTCGACACGGCCGCGGAGGAAGCGCCACACCCCATCGGCGCCATCACGATCGGCCACCCGGCCCCCCGCACCACGGGTGCTGCAGGATCGGCGAGCCGGCGGCGTCGTACTCCGTGGGAAGAGGTGGCGCACCGCGGTCGCTGGGGTGCCGGGTTCGCATGAGGCCCAGCCCGAACATCACGCACCTGTCGCCCGACGAGCTGCGCGGCAACCAGAAGGTCCTCCCCCGGGTCGCCCGGCTGCTGCGGCCCTACCGCGGCAAGATCGTGCTCGTCCTCGTCGCCGTGGTGGTCGCGGCGGCCCTGCAGTCGGTGGTGCCGTTCCTGACCCGGGCGGTGTTCGACGACGCCCTGTTCCCGCTCGACGGGGGCCCGCCACGCCTGCAGCTGCTGGCGTGGCTGGTCGCCGGCATGTGCATCCTGCCCGTCGTCACGTCGCTGATCGGCATCGGGCAGAACTGGCTGACCTCGACCATCGGGAACTCCGCGATGGCCGACCTGCGCGGTGACCTGTTCGAGCACCTGCAGCGGATGGAGCTGGCGTTCTTCACCGCCACCAAGACCGGCGCGATCCAGTCCCGGCTGTCCAACGACGTCGCGGGCGTCCGGACCGTCCTGACCGACACCGCGACCACGATCGTGCAGAACTCCGTGACCGTCGCCGCGGCATTCGCCGCGATGGTCGTGCTGTCGTGGCAGCTCACGATCCTGACGCTGGTCCTGATGCCGTTGTTCGTGTTCCTGCAGCTGCGCGTCGGCCGCCGCCGGCAGCGGCTGGCGCGACGCACCCAGGAGTCGCTGTCGGAGATGACCGCGATCACCGAGGAGGCCCTGTCGGTGAGCGGCATCCTGCTCGCCAAGGTCTTCAACCGCTCCGAGTCGGAGGTCGACCGCTACCGCGAGGCCAACCACCGCCAGACCCGCCTGCAGGTGGAGCAGGCGATGACCGGCCGCTCGTTCTTCGCGGTCGTGCAGACGTTCTTCGCGATCACGCCGGCGCTGATCTACCTCGCCGCGGGGTGGATCATCACCGGATCGGTGCCGGCCGGCGAGGACACGCTGACCGCGGGCACGCTGGTCGCGTTCACCACCCTGCAGGGCCGTCTGCAGATGCCGTTGCTGCAGCTGATGCGGGTGTCCCTGGACGTCCAGACCTCGCTGGCGCTGTTCCGCCGGATCTTCGAGTACCTCGACCTCGAGCCCGCGATCACCGAGCGCCCCGGTGCCATCACGCTCGAACCGGACCGGCTCCGCGGACGGGTCGAGTTCCGTGACGTGCGCTTCCGGTACCCCGAGCCGCGCTCCCTGTCCGGCACCGTCAACCGCGACCGGTTCGGCGACACGGGCGTCCGGATCGGCGGGGACCCACGTGCGGAGGGCCCGGACGCGGGGCCGACCTGGGCGCTCGACCACGTCTCGCTGGTGGTCGAACCGGGCGAGCTGGCCGCCATCGTGGGTCCCTCGGGGAGCGGCAAGACCACGGCGACGTACCTCGTCCCGAGGTTCTACGACGTCACCGAGGGTGCCGTCCTCATCGACGGGCACGACGTCCGCGACCTCACCCTGTCCTCGCTCGCCGACGCGGTCGGGATGGTGACCCAGGAGCCGTACCTCTTCCACGGCACCATCCGCGACAACATCGCCTACGCCCGACCCTCCGCGACCGCCGAGGAGATCGAGCAGGCCGCCCGCGACGCCAACATCCACGACCGGATCCTCAGCTTCGCGGAGGGCTACGAGACGATCACCGGCGAGCGCGGCTACCGGCTCTCCGGCGGCGAGAAGCAGCGCCTCGCCATCGCCCGGGTGCTGTTGAAGGACCCGGCCATCCTGATCCTCGACGAGGCCACGTCGGCCCTGGACAACGAGACCGAGCGACTCGTCCAGGAGGCGCTGGAACGCGCCACCCGCTCGCGGACCACCATCGCCATCGCCCACCGCCTGTCGACGATCCGCTCGGCCGACGTGATCTTCGGCCTCGAGGACGGCCGCCTGGTCGAGCGCGGCACCCACGACGACCTCATGGCCGCCGGCGG
>NZ_JBMCZA010000216.1:0-1805 GCF_048654705.1 Nocardioides sp. CPCC 206348 | reverse complement strand
AGGTTGTACGACGAGCAGTTCTCCCGCGTCCCGCTCCCCACCGGTGCCGGCGATCCCCGACGGGCCGACGTCCCGCTCTAACGCGGTTCGTCCGACTCCGCTGGGATAGACCCCCAGCGGGTCAGCCCAGTCCGAGGATCCGGGCCGCCTCCAGCGCGACGTACAGCTCGGCAGCGTCCACGGGCCGAGCGAGGTCACGTCCGGTGACCTCCTCGAGCCGTCGTACCCGGTAACGGACGGTGTTGCGGTGCACGTGCAGCGCCTTCGCCGCGGTGGACGTGGAGCCGCCGCCCTCCAGCCACGCACGGGCGGTGTCGACCATCACCGCGCGGTCGTCGGGTGCGAGCGCGAGCACGGGGGCGAGCACGGCCTCGGCGAGCGCCCGGGCCTGGTCCGGGCTGCTGGCCAGGAGTACGGCGATGGGCTGGTCACCGAACCGGACGACCGCGGTCGAGCCCGGCGTCCCCGCCGCGCAGGCCACGCGCGCCTGGCGCCGCCCCTCCCGGGCGTCCTCCCATCGCACCAACGGTCGGCTGATGCCGACCCGGCCCGCGGCGATGGGTGACAGCGCCTCGACGACCCGCTCGACGCCGAACCCCTGGCGCAACCCGATGACGCCCTCGTGGTGGTCGTGGTCGAGGCGCCACGCGGACACGGCGTTGCTGCGGCGCAGCAAGCGCTCCACGTCCGGAAGGCCCTCGGCGCCAGGCGTCGGCGACTCGGCCGACACGACGACGTACTCACCGCCGCGACCGAGGTCGAGCAGGCCGGCCGTCTCGCCGATCGGGGCGTCCTCCCCCTCGCCGTCGAGCAGGGACCCGACGAGCACGGCCCGCATCTGGCCGTCGCGCCGCGCGCGGTCGGACAGCGCACCGCGATAGGCGTCGGTGACCGAGGCGGCCAGGTCGTCGGTGACCGCCCAGATGTCGGCGGCGGCGAGCAGCAGCACGTCGCGTGCCTCCGGTTCGGCACGCTCGACGAGGGTCTCCCAGATGAACCGGCCACCGAGCCGGAAGGCCTGGAGCACCGCTGCGTAGGGCGCGCCCTGCTCGGCGCGAGCCGTCCCCGTCAGTCGCGGGCTGTCGAGATTCACTCCTGCGTCGCCGGCGAGGTTCCCGAGGATGTACCGGACGTTGTCGGTGCAGGACGCGACGACCTCGTCGAAGCCGAGCACCGGGTTGCCCGCATAGAACGGGATCTCCTCCCGGAGCCGCTCGGCGATGCGGCGGCCGAGCTGGTCGGCCTCCGGGAGCAGGCGGCGGCTCAGCGCACGCACCTCGGGGTCGACATCGGCTCTTTGCACGACCGAAAGGTAACGCTCCGCTTGTGCCGGTGCACAGGCCACCGCACCCATGCCGGTGCAGACAGCCGATGCGCTCGACGTCCCGGCCGGGAGACGCTGGAGCGGCCAGCCCGAGGACCCCAGGAGCCGCGATGAGCACGATCCCCGCCAGCCGTCTCGCCGAGAACGCCGCACCGCTCGACGCCCTGCTCGTCGACGCTGCCCTCGGCACGATCCGCCGCTTCGTGCCCGACGCATCGACGGCCCGGTGGGCGATCTCGCTGGCCCGCCGGCCGCGGACGACGGTACGACGCCTGGGCGGCCTCGCCGGCGAGGCCGCGAAGATCGTCGCGGGAACGTCAGAGGTGGCGCCCCGTCGTGGCGATCGGCGCTTCGCGGACGTCGGCTGGACCGACAATCCCCTGTTGCGCCGTCTCGTCCAGATCTACCTCGCCGCCGGCAAGACCGTCGAGCAGTTGGTCGTCGACGCCGACCTCGACCCCCGGGACCGCGAGCGGGTCCG